>JALYJS010000240.1 GCA_030799345.1 Pseudomonadota bacterium
CAAGTTCCGCCTGCAGCTCGAACTGCAGGGAGAACCCGGCACGGTGGTGCAGGACCGCACGATCTACGAGGACGCGGAAATCTTTGCCACCAACCTCCATCGCCAGCGCTACATCGACAAGCGCGACTGGCGCACCTACCAGCAGCTGTATCAGTCCATCTGCACGACTCTGAAGCCGCCCGACCTGATGATACAGCTCTGCTGCCCGGTGCGGACGCTGCGCAAGCGGATCAGGCTTCGCGGCCGCGCGATGGAGAAGGACATTCCGGTCGCGTACCTGAGCCGGCTCAACCGGCTATACACGAACTGGTTCGCACGCTATGACCTGTCGCCGGTACTTCAGCTCGAGACGGACCGCCTCGACTGGCTGACGGATCTCGTCGACCGCGTTGATCTGTTCCGTAAGATCGAGCACTACCTCGAGTGATGAAAGCCATCCGGCTTCTGCAACCCGGCCGCCCGCTCGCGGCCGAGACTCTCGCGACGCCGGAACCGGGGCCGCATGACGTCCGGATCCGGGTGCGCGCGGCCGGCATCTGTCATTCGGACGAGCACTATCGTGCCGGCGTCGCGCCGACACGCCTGCCCTGCACGCTTGGGCACGAGGTGGCCGGGATCGTCGATGCCTGCGGAGATCTCGTCGCCGGTTTCAGCCCGGGCGATCGCGTCTGCCTCAACTACCTGGTCACCTGCGGCGAATGCGAATACTGCCGCGGCGGCAGGGAACAGTTCTGCGTGCGTGGCCAGATGATCGGCAAGCATCGTGACGGCGGTTTCGCGGAGTTCGTCTGTGTCCCGGAACGCGGCGTGCTGCCCTTGCCGCCGGGCATACCGTTCGAGCAGGGCGCCATCATGATGTGTTCCTCCGCGACCGCTTTGCATGCCCTGAACCAGGCCCGCGTCACCGCCGGAGACACGGTCGCGGTGTTCGGTGTCGGCGGGCTGGGCGTTTCGGCGATCCAGCTCGCGCGGCTCCGTGGCGTCCAGACCGTTTATGCAGTGGATCTCCATCCGCGCAAGCTGACCCTGGCGGGCACGCTCGGCGCCATCGCGGTAGACGCGGGACTGGAGGACCCGGTTGCGGCCATCCGGCGACTGACGGATGGGCGCGGCGTCGATGCGGCGCTGGAGCTGATCGGCTTGCCGTTGACGATGCAGCAGGCAATCCGCTCGCTCGCCGTCCACGGCCGCGCGGCTCTCGCCGGTCTGACCGACGGCCAGCTTTCCTTCTCGCCCTATAACGACCTGCTGAATCGGGAGGCCGAGGTGATCGGGGTTTCCGATCACCTCGCCACGGAATTGCGCCAGTTGATCGGTTTCGTAGAACGTGGTCAGCTCGATCTGTCGGCCGTCGTCACGCGCAGCATTGCGCTCGATGCCGCGGCCATCAATCGGGTGCTGGACGAGCTCGCGGCATTCGGCGGCGAGGTGCGCACGGTGATCAGCCAGGACTGATGGCCGGATGCCCCGGCTCCATATCCTGACGATCGGCTATGAGGGCGTGAGTCTCACTGACTTCATCGCGACGCTGAAAGCTCATCGCGTCCGCCAGATCCTCGATGTCCGCGAGCTGCCGATGTCCCGGCGCAAGGGTTTTTCCAAGACCGCGCTGTCGCTCGCCCTGGGCCGGGCTGGCATCTCGTACACCCACGAACGCATGCTGGGCACTCCGCGCTGGCTGCGCCATCGCCTGCGCGAAGACGGCGACATCGCCGGCTTCAGGAAGGACTTCCGGAAGCTGCTGACGGCCAGGCGACCGGTGCTGGATTCGCTCGCCGGTAGCCTGTCGGGACGCATCGCCCTGCTTTGCTACGAGCGTAACGCCGCGGAATGCCATCGTTCCCTGGTCGCCGCAGCATTGGCGCGGAGAACCCGGGCAGCCGTTGAACATCTGGACGTGCCCGCAATCCAATAAGCAGGCGAGGTTCAGCCGTCCGACGGATAGACACGTCGCCGTTCCGCGACGTCATCGAGGGTAATCGCCGTCCCCTCGGGTGCCAGCATTCTCATTAATATGATGGACAAGATACCCATGCAGGCCCGAACGCAGCACATCCCCCGGATGCCCGAACCGGCGCACGACTCCATGCCCACTGAGCCCGAAGAATCCGGATCCCGTGACAACACCAACCCGCTCGACCGGTTGATCAACGGCCGCTACCGCCTGCTCGCCCATCGCGGCAGCGGGCGGCTGGGCGCCATTTACGAAGCTCGCGACGAGCAGACCAGCATGACGGGCGCCGAACGTCATGTCGCAATCCAGCTGCTCGACGGGAACCTGATCGCCAGCCGTCGCTTTACCGGGGAATTCGAGCGCGGCGTGATCTCCCTCCAGGGGCTCGCGCATCCCAACCTGGTCGGCCTGCTGGATGCGGGCCGCGATGACGGCCGTTTTTTCATCGTCATGGAATTGCAGGACAGCGCATCGCTGCGCTTCGTGCTCAATGACGCCGGCAAGCTGCCGCTAGAGGAAACCACCGCCGTGGTGCGCGCGGTCGGCGATGCCTTGCGCTACCTGCACGCCAAGTCGTTCGTCCATGGCAACGTCAAGCCCGAAAATGTGCTGGTGACGTTCGACTACGAAGTCCGCCTGCTGGACGTCGTGCCTCCGGAGTGGCCGGCTGCGCTGAACGGCGAACCCGACCAGCGCGATGACGTGTATGGGCTTGCCTGCCTGACCTATGAAATGCTGACCGGCCGCCACCCCTACAACGCGAATACGCCGGTAGAGGCCCTGCGCGCCGGTTTGAAGCCGGCGCCGGTTGCGCTGTTGGCCGCAAGCCAGTGGCAGGCGCTCGCGGCCGCGTTAGAACTGCAGCCCGAACGCCGGACGCCGACCATCGTGCGGTTCCTGGAAGAACTCGGCGTCACCGGCGATGAGAAACTGCGCGCCATCGTTGCGGGTGTGGCAGGCACGGCCGAACCCGTGTCCGCCGGGACGGCCGCAGTTGCCGAGGTGCCTTCTGCTGCCACCGACCCATGGCCCACCATCGAACCCGCGCCGTTCGCGCCACAAGCTCCCGCAATGGATCCTGCGCCAGCTGCGCAGCCCGCGCTGGCGAGACGCCCCGCGCCGCCGGCGGAAACCGCGTGGAGCGCCGGCGACATCCCGTTGCCCCAGCGGGTCGTACGGGTCGAGCGTGCGCGCCCCGGCATGACGGGCAAGCTGCTGGCGCTGCTCCTGCTGGTGATTCTCGGTGCGATCGGCTATCTCTTCCAGGATCAGCTGATGGAGGAAGGGTCCGCATTGCTGGCGTCGTTCAATGCGAGCCGCACGCAGGAAACTCCCGAGACGCCGGCGGTGCCGACCGATACGGCCCGGCCGGTCTCCGCGCCGGGTGATGCGCCGATGATTGCCGGCGCACCGGTTGAAGCACCGGTTATTGCTGCCGCACCGACTGACGTGCCGGCGGCGCCGGTCGATAGCGCAACGGTGCCCACTGACCTGCCGGCGGCGCCGATCGATAACGCAGCCGAGCCGGTCGATGCGCCGGCTGCACCCGTCCAGACCCCGGCGCCGGCGACCGCAAGGACCGACGCACCGGTAGTCGCGTCAGACGAACCCGCAAGGGAAGCCGCACCCGTAGTGGCCGACGCACCCGCAGTCGGGCCGCCGCGATTTGCCTTCAGCGAGCCGGTGCTGACCGTTTCGGAACGGGACGTTGCCGCCCGCATCGTCATCCGCCGCGCCGGCAACACGGCGGAGCGCGCATCCATTGCCTGGTGGACCGCTGATGGATCGGCGCGGGCCGATCAGGACTTTGCCAATCTGGGCCGGCGGGTCGAACGATTTGCGCCGGGCGAAACGATGCGCGCCGTGTTCGTGCCGCTCACCAACGACACCGTGGCGGAGCCGGTCAAGAGCTTCAATGTCTACCTGGGGCGGGCCGACAGCCGCGGCACGGCCGAGCCCCTGTCAGGCATGCGCGTCGACATCATCGACGACGACTGAACGCGAAGCGGAGTCATTGCGCGCGGGCTGTACTTTGCGCCCGCCTGCTGATCCCACTCAGCCCCTGGGAGACCCGGGCGCCGCGGCCGCCTTCGCCGGCGTGCCGATGGTCGCTATCGTGACTGACTGACCGGCTCGCAGGCGCTCGCCACCGCGCACGACTACGCGGTCGCCCGCCGCCAGCGCGCCCGTGATCTCGACGCGCCGCGAATCGCCATTGCCGACGCGCACGGCAACACGCTCGGCGACGTCACCCTTGCCGATGCGATACACGTGAGCGCCATCAGCGCGGACGATCACCGCATCGCGCGGCACCAGCAGGCCCGCAGCCTGCTGCGATGCCGGCAGATCGACGCGCACCGCCGAACCGATCGGCCAGCCGACGCCATTCATCGCAATGCGCACTTCCATCATGCGCGAGCGTTCGTCGCCGACCGGAACGATCGCGCGGATCGTGCTCTCAGCGCGCTGCGAGGTGCTGCGTACTGTCACGGGCTGTCCGACCTCAAGATGGCCGGTGTCCGCGACCGGCGCCCGGGCGACTACTTCGACGTTGCCGGTGTCGGTCAGCCGCACGACCTCAACGCCCGCGCCGACGAACTCGCCGAGCTGGCGGATCCGTTCGGCCACGTGCCCCGGAAACGGTGCGCGGATCACCGCGCGCTGGATCTGGTGGCGCGTGCTGTCGCGGGTCGCGCGCGCCTGATCGAGCTCATGCTGCGCCATCGACAGCCGCGCCGCGGCCTCGTCGATCTGGCTCTTCGATGCGATGCCGGCCGGCAACGCGTTCAGGCGCGCAAGCTGGGTGCCCAGCAGTTCCGAGTTCGCCGCCAGACGGGCGATCTGCGCATCGTTCTCGCGCAGTTGCAGTTCGAGCGCGCGTGCATCGACGCGTGCGAGCGGCGCGCCTTTCTTTACGCTGGCGCCGGGTTCGGCGACCCAGTCGAGCCGGCCGGCGATCTCCGCCGCGAGCCGCGCATCGTTGCGGCTGACGACGGTGCCGGTCGCGCCGACCGTCGCTGACAGGCTGCCCTTGACCACCGGCGCAACCGTAACGGGAGCGGGCGGCGGCTGTTCCTGGGCCCGGGCC
>JALYJS010000254.1 GCA_030799345.1 Pseudomonadota bacterium
GTGCGATGGCTCGAGGTGCGGTTAAGCTTGCGGCCTGCTTTGCCGTGGCGCATGGTCTTCTCCCAAAGTCCGGACGTCTGTGGCGCCGGGGTCGAACTCAGTACTGGTCTTCGAAGCGCTTGGCGAGGTCGTCGATGTTGTCGGGCGGCCAGTTCGGCACTTCCATGCCGAGATGCAGCCCCATCGACGCAAGCACTTCCTTGATCTCGTTCAGCGATTTCCTGCCGAAGTTCGGCGTGCGCAGCATCTCCGCCTCGGTCTTCTGGATGAGGTCGCCGATATAAACGATGTTGTCGTTCTTCAGGCAGTTGGCCGAGCGGACGGAGAGCTCGAGCTCGTCGACCTTCTTCAGCAGCGCCGGGTTGAAGGCGAGCTCAGGGGTCGCTTCCTCGATGGTCTCCTTCTTCGGCTCCTCGAAGGAGACGAAGATCGAGAGCTGGTCCTGCAGGATGCGCGCCGCGTAGGCCACGGAATCGTCGGGTGTCAGCGAGCCGTCGGTCTCGATCGAGAGCGTGAGCTTGTCGTAGTCGAGCACCTGGCCTTCGCGCGTGTTCTCAACACGATAGGAGACTTTCTTCACCGGCGAGTAGAGGCTGTCGACCGGGATAAGGCCGATCGGCGCGTCCTCGGGGCGATTGCGGTCGGCCGCCACGTAACCCTTGCCGGTGTTGACCGTCAGCTCCATGCGGATGTCCGCGCCCTCGTCGAGCGTGCAGATCACCAGATCCGGATTGAGGATCTCGATATCGCCGACGGTCTGGATGTCGCCGGCCTTGACCTGGCCCGGGCCGGTCTTGCGAAGCGTCATCCGCTTCGGACCTTCGCCCTCCATCTTCACGGCGATTTCCTTGATGTTGAGGACGATGTCGGTCACGTCCTCTCGCACACCCGCGATCGAGGAGAACTCGTGCAGCACCCCGTCGATCTGGACGCTGGTGACGGCGGCGCCCTGCAGCGACGACAGCAGCACGCGCCGGAGCGCGTTGCCGAGCGTCAGCCCGAAGCCGCGCTCGAGCGGCTCGGCGACCATGGTGGCGATGCGCCGACGCTCGGAGCCAAGCCTTACGTCAAGCTTGTTCGGTTTGATGAGGTCCTGCCAGTTCTTCTGGATTACCATCGTGCCTCTCAACGGATTGTCGCCGCTCTAGAGCGGCGCACGCGCCGCCAAAAAGGCGGCATAACGCGGTTTCGAACTATACGCGCCGGCGCTTAGGCGGCCGGCAGCCATTATGCGGAATCGGCGTCACGTCGCGGATCGTGGTGATCGTGAAGCCAGCCGCCTGAAGAGCCCGAAGCGCCGATTCGCGACCGGAGCCGGGTCCCGAAACTTCCACCTCGAGCGTGCGCATCCCGTGGTCCTGCGCCTTGCGCGCGGCCGTTTCCGCGGCGATCTGCGCTGCATACGGCGTCGACTTGCGCGACCCCTTGAACCCCATGGCGCCCGACGACGACCAGGCGATCGTATTGCCCTGCACGTCGGTGATGGTGATCATGGTGTTGTTGAAAGTCGAAGCCACGTGGGCGATGCCCGACGTGATGTTTTTGCGTTCGCGCTTACGGACGCGCGTTGCTTCCTTACCCATGTCTCAGCTTATCCTGTCCAGGCGCTATTTCTTCTTGCCGGCAATCGCCTTCGCCGGCCCCTTTCGGGTGCGGGCGTTGGTATGGGTGCGCTGGCCGCGCACCGGAAGGCCGCGCCGATGGCGGAGGCCACGGTAGCTGCCGAGGTCCATCAGTCTCTTGATGTTCATCGAGACCTCGCGGCGAAGGTCGCCCTCCACCATGTAGTCGCGGTCGATCGTCTCGCGAATCTGCATCACCTCGGAGTCGGACAGCTCGTTGACGCGTCGGCTGTCGGGCATGTTGACCTTGGTCATGATCTCCCGAGCTTTGGTCGGGCCGATCCCATGGATGTACTGAAGCGCGATGACCACGCGCTTGTTGGTTGGGATATTGACGCCAGCAATGCGTGCCAAGTCCGCTACTCCTTTGCCGCGCCCGCCCGGCGCTCTTGCCTAACCCGGCCGGGAACGCAAAAAACCGGTCCCGGAACACTTTTCATGCCCCGGCACCGCTCC
The DNA here is from genome assembly GCA_030799345.1 of Pseudomonadota bacterium. GTDB lineage: Bacteria > Pseudomonadota > Gammaproteobacteria > Steroidobacterales > Steroidobacteraceae > SCUD01. Next base: position 2,079 of record JALYJS010000254.1, read on the forward strand.
AAAACCTTAAGGATTGGTGCCGTTATGTAATGGGTCGGCGGCAGCGCGTCAACCGCTTCCACCGCCGACGGTAAGTACCTCACCCGCCTGCCAAAACCACGTCGATCGAGCGTGTCACGTCATCGACGCCCGCCATTCCGTCCACGCTCTTCAGCGCACCCTTCTCCCGATAGTAGTCGATCAGCGGCGCCGTCTGCTGCCGATAGGCGCCGAGCCGCGTCTTGAAGGCCTCCGGATTGTCGTCGGCGCGAGGCGCCTCGCCCCTCGCCCGCATATCGGAGAGACGCTTCTCGATCCGCTTCAGCAGCATCCGCTCGTCGACCTTCAACTCCACCACACCGTCGAGACCCAGACCCCGTTCGCCGAGCAGCCGGTCGAGCGCCTCGGCCTGCTTCACCGTGCGCGGAAAACCGTCGAGTACGAAGCCTGGCCCGGCGTCCGGCTCGCCGATGCGGTCGGAAATGATGCCGACCACCACGTCGTCGGGCACGAGTTCGCCGCGCGCCATGATGTCCTTCGCCTTCAATC
>JALYJS010000281.1 GCA_030799345.1 Pseudomonadota bacterium
TGCCTGGCGGCCAGGCCGGGCCACGTCGGTGCGCTGCTGGGGCTGGGCCACGTCCTGAAAGCTGTCGGCGACTACGACGCCGCGGTCGCCTCATACTGGGACTGCATGCGTGTAGCGCCCGATTTCGGCGAGACCTACTGGAGCCTCGCGAACCTCAAGACCTACCGCTTTGACGACTCCACGGTGTCAGAAATGGAGCAGCGCGTTGCGGCGAAAGGCGTTAACCCCCAGTCAGCGGTGAACTTCCTGTTTGCACTGGGAAAGGCCTACGAGGATCGAAGCGACTACGACCGGGCCTGGAAATGCTACCGGCAAGGCAATGAGACGCAGCGGGCGCAGATCAAGTACGACCCGGTGCAGACGGAAGTGATGAACGACCGGATACTGACCGTCTTCGACTCGGCCTTGTTCGAAAGATTTCGCGGCGCCGGCGACCCCGAACCGTCGCCGATCTTCATCCTCGGGCTGCCGCGTTCCGGCTCCACGCTGCTCGAACAGATCCTCGCAACCCACACGCAGGTCGAGGGAACGAGCGAGTTGCCCTATGTGGGCCGACTCGCGACTTCGCTGAACCTCAATCGCCAGGACGGCGTCAACTATCCCGAGGCGATGCGCGAACTGCGACCTCAGAACCTTGCCGCAATGGCGAGCGATTACCTGGCACGCGCCCGCATGCACCGACGCTCCGGCGCGCCGCGCTTCATCGACAAGATGCCGAACAACTTCCCGAATGTGGGTCTCATTGCGCAGATGTTGCCGAATGCGAAGATCATCGACGCAAGGCGCCACCCGTTCGATGCCTGTCTGTCGAACTACAGGCAGTTGTTCGCCAAGGGGCAGAATTTCACCTACGACCTCACCGAGATCGGCGAGTACTACCTCCAGTACCAGCGGATGATGGACCACTGGCACGACGTGCTGCCGGACCGGGTACTCACCGTGCAGTACGAGGACGTCGTCGCGGACTTCGAGCCACAGGTGCGGCGCCTGCTCGATTTCTGCGGCCTGCCCTGGCAAGACGCCTGCCTGCGCTTCTACGAAAGCGAGCGTCCGGTGCGGACTCCGTCAGCGGAGCAGGTTCGCCAGCCGATCTACGACCGTTCGGTCGGGCACTGGCGGAATTACGAGCGGCACCTGGGCGAGCTGATCGACGTGATCGCGCCGATCCGTGACCGCTACCGGCGCTACGAAGCCTCAGGTCGCGCGGACGGCGCGGTCGCCCGGCCGGGAATGGCTCCGGGGGGCAGATAGTCGAAGATGAAGTTGATGCGGTCCTCAGTCCCCTTGTTCATCACGCTGTGTACTTTCTGGTTGTTGATTTCGTACGCCTCTCCGACCTCCAACTGGTAGGGTCGCCCGTCGATCATGAAGCGCACCCTCGGGTTGGTGACGATAGGCAGGTGGATGCGGTGGCCCATTCCGAATGACGGGTGCGAGTCGCGGTGCGGCACGATTCGCCCGCCAGCAAGTAGCTTCGCCGCCATGGCGCGAATGATGGTCCCACCCGGCGGGTAGAACCTGCCGATGATGTCGTGCATCACGGGAACCGCCACTGCTGCGAGCCGGTCCCAGCCCGGCTGTTTCAACACTTCGATCGCCGGCCAGTCCTCGAGGTTTGCGAACAGCAGCACGATCGACCGCGTCTGCTCGTGGACCTCGTAATCCTTCTGCCGCTGCAAATTCTCGTTCCACGCGGCCTCGTCCTGCGCGAGGATGGCGGCGCCCAGAGCCGCCATCTCTACCTTGCCAAATTGGCGGATCGGGTCGCCGATGTCCATGTCCCGGCTACCAGTCGTAGCGGAACTGGAGACCGTAGGTTCGTGGCCGGTTGATGGACTGACGCGGTTCTGCCCAGCGATTGCTCCGGAACAGGTTGGCGCGCTCATCCCAGAAGTTGTCGACGAACAGCGCCGCGCTCCAGCCTTCGCCCTCCAGGCCGATCCGAAAATCTCCGGTGTCGTAGGACTCCTGGACCTGGACGCCGCCTGCGGCCACCACCGACTCGATGCCCACGAGGTTGTTGACGGACTCGCCGACATAGGCGAGGTCAACGCGCGCGAAGGGTTGCGCGTTGAGCATCGTGGTGCGCGGCCGGAACTCGATGCCGAGCGTTGCCGTCCAGTCCGGCGTGAGCGGCAAGCGCGCGCCTTTGGTTACCGGGATCGGATCGAACGCCGGATCGAGCACCAGCTCCGTCGCCTCGGACACTTCGCCCTCGTTGTAGCCGAGCGACGCGTCCACCTGCCAGGCATCGTCGATCGCGAACTGCAACTCCGACTCGAAACCCTTGATCTCCGCGCTGGGCAGGTTGACGTAGCCAAGCTGGAAGACGCCGGGTTGCGGGTCCTCGACCTGGACCGCGAAATCGTCCCATTGCATCGAGTAGAGCGCGATATTGAACCGCAGCCGGTTGTTAAGCCATTCAGTCTTCGCGCCGACCTCGTAGTTCTTGAGCTCGTCCGAGGTGAACTCGCGGGGCAGGATCGAGCTTGGCCGCACGGGATTGCTGCCGCCGTTCCGGAAGCCCTCGGAATACGTCGCGTAAACCATGCGATCGTCGTCGATGCGGTAGGACATGTTGAGCTTCATGACCGACCCGCTGTCGTCCGTGTCGGCAATGGCGTCGGTGACCGAAAAGCCGGTGAAGCCGACGGGCGATTCCTGGTGCAGCTCGAACTTCCTGTCGTACTCGAACCAGCGCCCGCCCGCGGTGATCGTGAAGTTCTCGGTCACGTCGAAGCTGACTTCGCCGAAGATTGCACGCTGCTCGAGATCGGTGTCGTAAACGCCGAGCCACCACTGGTCGGTGGGCGCCAGCGTGCTGCCATAATAGGCGTACTGGAGGTAAGAGAAATACGCAAACGCCGGCGTATCAGCATAGTTGTTCACGAAGCTGTCGAACTGCGTTTGACTGGTTTCCTTGCTGTAAAAGGCACCTACGAGCCAGGACCAGCGGCTTTCCTCGTCGGCGCTGGACTGCAGTCGCGCCTCGAAGGTCGTGATCTCCGTCTGCTCGTCGTTCTGTGCGAAGCCGCGCGGGTCGCCACCAAAGTCATAGACGGCATAGTTCGGCTGGCAGAAAGGCGCCGGAAGGTTTTCATTACCATCGCTGTCGAAGCGCGGGCAATTGAAATTCCATTCGTAATCGGTGGCATCCGCCTCGTAGTGGAAATCGCGGTCGAAATACGACGCGGCAATGACGAGGTCGCCGATGGGCGTCGCCGCATTCAGCGTGAGCCCGAACTGGTACCACGAATCGTCGAGGCTCTCCTTCGAGAACCGGACCTGCTCAAGGTCGCCGACGTCCGGATAGCCGAAGCCGTCGACGGAAGCGGGCGTCACGTCGCCGTGCCCGTCGGCAGAAATGTCCTGGTAGATGCCGGTGAGCGTCAGGTCCATGCTGTCGCTGATGTCGAGGCGCAGCGCCGCCCTCCCGCCCATCGTGTTCACGGTATTGACGTCTTCCTCGACCACGTCGGCGTTGTCGAAGGTCTGCCCCTTGCTCTGCGTGAGCACGTTGTCGATGAAGCCCGCGTCCTCGGCAGCGAATCCGACGATGCGCAGCGAGAGGCGTTCGGCGAGGGGAAGGTTCAGCATCGCGCTGATGTCGTAGCCGACGTCCCCGTCGGAGACACTGGTGACCTCGGCCTCGGTCCAGGCATCGAAACCGGACGGGTCGGGTTTCGTGGTGATGACGCGCAATGTTCCGGACTGCGAGCTCGCCCCGTACAGGGTGCCCTGCGGGCCGCGCAGCGCTTCAACCCGCTCGATGTCGATGAAGCGGGGATCGGGGCTCCGTCCGCTTTGCGTGATCGGCTGCTCGTCGAGGTACAGGGCGGAAGAAGACACGGCGCCGAACTGGATGCCCGAACTCGCGACGCCGCGGAAGACGATCGTCGTGCCACCCGGCTCCCGCTGCGAAAGCGACATGCCCGGTATGTACTTGACGATGTCGTCGATCTGCTTGAGGCCGCGCATCTCGATTGCGTTCGCGTCGAAGGCCGCGATCGACTCGGAAACGTCCTGCAGGCGTTCGGCGCGCTTGGTCGCTGTGACGATGACTTCGCCGAGCGACGTCGGCTGCAATGGCTCGTCTTGAGCCGCGGCCGCGCCGCCTGCCGTCGCCAGCACCGCCGAAACCGCGGCGGACAATGCCCGTGATCCAGAGCGACCCATACGCGAAGTGTCTTGCGCCATGTCAGCCTCTCCTAGCCGGCCAGCCCAGCCGATAGTACCACCCGTTCGTCAGCCTGCGCGACGATGTGCGCTGTCCGCCGGACCGCGCATCGTCGCGACATACCATTCCATGAACCGCTGCGTAAAATCTTCCATCGGCGACAGCGGGCCCGGCTCGTAGAAGCGCGAGTCGACGCCCGCCTGGTTGCGCTCGATGATGGTCTTGTCGGCAATCGTCGTGATGTCCCATAGCCACGTCAGCACGGCCCGGTCGTAATCGCGACCCTCGACCGCCGTTTCGTTGACGAGCCAGGTGATTTCGCAATCGGTGTTGCGCAGCCCGCGCGGCGTGAAGCGGTACAGCACGACGTGGTCACAGTAGGCGAGACCGAAGGTCATCGGGCCGATGTGCAGGTCGGTCGTTCCGCCGTCGTAGCCGGTGATCGTTCCCATCAACGGCGCCACGGGCTTGCCGTCACGGCTGCCCGTCAGGTGTCCGCGCAGCAGCGGGTAGCGCTCGAAATCGCGGTCGGTGCCGAGTGCGCCGGCGTCGAGCCAGGAGTGGCGCGTTACCCCACGCGAAAGGCCGACCTGCTCCGAACGGACCAGTACCTCTTCGAGTTTCACCTCGCAATCCTTGCGCGGTATCGCGCGCCCGTGGCCGACGGAATACTCCGGATGAGCCGGCAGGCAGTGGTAGCACTCGCAGTAGTTCTCGACCGTCAGTTTCCAGTTGGCGGCAATGGGGTAGTTCTGCCGGTGCGCGATTTTCGCGTGGGTCAGATCCCAGGGCGCGAGCAATGGACCGAGGTCGTTCTCGATCACGTCGAAAGAAACGGCGTCCGGGTCGAAGTTCACGAATATGAGCCCCTGGAAGACCCGGGCCTGCAGCCGCTTCAGGCCAAGACGCGACTTGTCGATACCTTCCGGCGCGAATCCGAGCGCCTTCAGTGAGCCGTCCAGGCCATAGGTCCAGCCGTGGTACTTGCAGGTCAGGCGCGATTCGCGCCCCGCGGGGGCGTCGCAGATGCGCGATCCGCGATGGCGGCAGACATTCAGCAGGGCATTCACGCCCCCTTCCCCGTCCCGCACGATGATCACGGACTCGCCGGCGATCTCGAACAGGAAATAGTCGCCGCGGGCGGGCACCTGGCTCGCATGCCCGACGTAATGCCAGGATTTGAGGAAAATCCGGCGGATTTCGGCCTCGTAGACCTCCGGGTCCTGATAGAGGGCGCGCGGCAGGGCATGCCCGGGTTGCCAGCTATCGAGGATTTTCCTGATTTCCATGGTCATTTACCCCGTCTGTCCACGCCGGCTGGAGACCAGCGCCGCGGTCGCGACCGCGACCGCCACCAGCACAATGATAATCGTCGTGATGGCATTAATGTCAGGTGTCACGCCGAGGCGCACTTTCGCGAAAATGTACATCGGCAAGGTGGTCGCCCCCGGGCCGGAGACGAAGCTCGAAATGACGAGATCATCGAGGGACAGCGTGAAGGCGAGCAGCCAGCCGGAAATCAGCGCGGGCATCAGCATCGGCACCGTGATGTCGAAGAACACCGGAACCGGGCGGCCGCCGAGATCCATCGCTGCCTCCTCCAGCGACTCGTCCATGGCGGCGAGGCGCGAACGCACCACGACCACGACGAAGGCCATCGAGAAGGTGATGTGCG
>JALYJS010000306.1 GCA_030799345.1 Pseudomonadota bacterium
TGGCCCTTGACCTCGTGCGGGCAGCCGACGACGGCGGCCTCGGCAACTTTCGGGTGCGCAACCAGCGCGCTCTCGACCTCGGCCGTACCGATGCGGTGGCCGGAGATGTTCATCACGTCGTCCACGCGGCCGGTGATCCACCAGTACCCGTCTTCATCGCGCCTCGCGCCGTCGCCGGTGAAGTACTTGCCGTGGAAGGTCGTGAAATAGGTGGCGATGAAGCGCTCGTGATCGCCATAGACGGTGCGCATCTGGCCGGGCCAGCTGTCCAGCAGGACGAGATTGCCGTCGGCGGCGCCCTCGAGGATGCGCCCTTCGGCATCGACCAGCGCGGGGCGCACGCCGGGTAACGGCAGGGTCGCGGATCCGGCCTTCAACGCGGTCGCGCCGGGCAGCGGCGAAATCAGGATGCCGCCGGTCTCCGTCTGCCACCAGGTATCGACGATCGGACAGCGCCCATCGCCTACCACGCGGTGATACCACTCCCAGGCCTCGGGATTGATCGGTTCGCCGACCGTGCCGAGCAGGCGCAGGCTGGCACGCGATGTCGCCTTGACGGGCGCATCGCCTTCCCGCATCAGCGCGCGGATCGCAGTCGGCGCCGTATAGAAAATCGTCACCTGGTGCTTGTCGACGACCCGCCACAAGCGAGATGCGTCCGGGTAGTTCGGCACGCCCTCGAACATCAGGCTGGTCGCGCCGTTGCTGAGCGGCCCATAGACGATATAGCTGTGCCCGGTAACCCAGCCGACGTCGGCCGTGCACCAGTACACGTCGTCCTCGCGGTGATCGAAGACGCTGGCGAAGGTGAAGTTGACATAAACGAGGTATCCGCCGCTCGTGTGCAGCACGCCCTTCGGCTTGCCGGTGGAGCCCGACGTATAGAGGATGAATAGCGGATCCTCCGCATTCATGCGCTCCGGCTCGCAGGTATCAGGCTGCGCCGCCGTGATTTCTTCGTAGCGCCGGTCGCGCCCGGGCACCCAGCCGGTATCCGCACCGGTGCGGCGTACGACGACGACATGTCTTACCGGCAGCCTGCGCGACTCGATTGCCGCGTCCACATTGGCCTTCAGCGGAATGCGCTTGTTGCCGCGGACGCCTTCATCGGCCGTGATGACGACCGTGGAGGCGCAATCCTCGATGCGGCCTGCCAGCGATTCGGGCGAGAAGCCGCCGAATACAACCGAATGCACGGCGCCTATCCGGGCACAGGCGAGCATCGCGACCGCCGCCTCCGGAATCATCGGCATGTAAATGGTGACGCGGTCGCCCTTGGCCACGCCGAGCTCGCGCAGCGCATTGCCGAAGCGGCAGACCTCCCCGTAGAGCTCGCGATAGCTGAGCTTGCGCGAGACCTCCGGGTCGTCGCCCTCGAACAGGATCGCCGTCTTGTCGCTGCGCTTCCCGAGCTGGCGGTCGAGGCAATTCACCGACACGTTGAGTTCACCATCCTCGTACCAGCGCACTCGGAAATCCGCGGGATCGAACGATACGTCCTTGATCCGGGTCGGAAACCGCATCCAGTCAATGCGCCTGGCCATGCCTGCCCAGAACCGTTCGGGGTCGCGCAGCGACTCCTCGTACATGGCCCGGTAATCGGTTGCTTTTACGCGCGCGCTCGCCGCAAACGCTTCCGGAACCGGATGCGTGTACGCGCTCATGGACTACAGGTCTGCCGCCTTGAAGGTATCGCAGGCCTCGAACGATCCGGTGTCGAGCCCGCGGTGCAGCCAGCGATTGCGCTGCTCGGAGGTGCCGTGCGTGAACGAATCCGGGTTGACACTGCCGCCGCCACCGCGCTGAAGGCGGTCGTCGCCGATTGCGGCCGCGGCGCGCAATGCTTCCTCGACATCGCCCGGTTCCAGGATGCCGGCCTTGTTGGCGCGGTTTCCCCAGAGTCCGGCAAAGCAGTCCGCCTGCAACTCGACCCGCACCGAGAGCTGGTTGCCCTCGGCCTGGCTGACGCGCTGGCGCATTTCATGCACGCGGCCCGAGATGCCGAGCACGTTCTGCACGTGATGGCCGACTTCATGCGCAATGACATAGGCGTGCGCGAAGTCGCCGCCGGCCTGGAGTTGACGCTCCATGTCGTCGAAGAATGACGTATCGATGTAAATGCCCTCGTCCGGCGGGCAATAGAACGGCCCCATCCCGGATTGCGCATCGCCGCAGCCCGTGCGCACCGATTCGGCGAACAGCACCAGGGTCGGCAGGCGGTATTCGCCTCCCATCGCGGCGAACTCCCGGGTCCAGGTGGTTTCGGTTTCCGCGAGTACCGTGGCGACGAACTGCCGCTTCTCGGCGTCGCCGGCGGACTCCGTGTAGGGCACCTCGGTCACGGTGCCGCCACCGCCGCCAGCCATCTGCAGCACGGCCGATGGATCCACGCCGAAGTACATGGCCACGAGTGCCAGCACCACCGTGCCGATGCCACCGCCGATCATGCCGCCGCTCACGCGCGTGCCGCGACGGTCCTGTACGTTTCCGCTCTGCCTTCGTCCACGCCATTTCATGAGTTGTCCTCCAGGTGCCTAGATCAGCGCATATTCCTTCGCCAGCAGCCAGGTCAGCACGATCCACATCAGGATCGTCAGCGGCAGACCCGCGCGGACAAAATCGTTGAAACGGTAACCGGCCGCCGACATCACCAGCAGGTTGGTCTGGTAGGCCATGGGCGTCGCATAGCAAAGATTACAGCCGAACAGCACGGCGAGCACGAATGGCCGGGGATCCACGTCCATGGTCGCGGCCATGGCGATCGCGATGGGTGTGCCGATGATGGCAGCGGCATTGTTGGAGACGAAATTAGTCATCACCGTCATCGTCAGCATCATCGCCGCGACCATCACGGCAGCAGGAAAGTACTGATGCAGCACGGCCAGCCCCGCGCCCGCGGAGGCGATCAGGCCGGTGGCGGTCAGGGCCTCGCCGAGCGCCAGGCTGGCAACCACGATCATGATGACTTTCGACGACAGCGCCTCCGTGGCTTCGCGCCAGCCGAGACAACCAGTCAGCATCATCGCGGCGACGCCCACCGCGGAGGACAGCACCATGGGCAGCAGGCCGGTCGCCGCCATGACGATGACGCCTGCCATGATGGCGAGCGCGAGCGGCGCGCGGCGCGTGTGCGGCAACTCGATCTTGGAGTCGAGCATCAGCACGCCGGGCGCGGAACGCAGCGCATCGACCTCATCCGTGTGGCCGCGCAACAGCACGACGTCGCCAGGGTGCATCAACGTCTCTCCCGGGTCGGTCATTCGTTCGCTACGCGCGCTGTGGATGCCGATGACGGCGAGCCGGTACTGGTCGGCGAAGCGCCGTGCGCTCGGCGCGGTCCCCGCTATGTCGGCATCGCTGGTGATCAGTGCCTGCGCAACGGTCTGGTCCGGCAGCCCCGGGATCTCGTCGCGCTCGCGCGGATTCAGCCAGGCGCCGAGTGCGGCCGCGTACTCGCGCAGGTCCTCGGGGGCTTCCCGCACCAGCAACCGGTCGCCCGCCCGCAGCGCCAGATCGGGCAGGGGCGGCATCGCGACGCTGCCGCGCACGACGCGCAGCACTTTCATGCCGCGCGTGTGCTTGGCGAGCTGGTGGAGCTGCCGGCCGGCGGCCAGGCTGCGCTCGTGCAGCTCCAGCGTCGCGTCGAACACGAGCGGCTCGCCCCGCGGGCGATCGCCGGTATCCTTCGGAAGAAGGCGCGGAACGACGAGCCACAGGTAAGGCAGGGAGATCGCGGCCGCGATCGCGACGATGTGATAGAAGTCGAACAGGCCGAAAGCCGGCAGGCCGAGATCTTCGGCGATGCCGACCACCAGCAGGTTGGTCGAGGTGCCGATGGTCGTCGCCATGCCGCCGATCAGCACCGCGTAGTTCATCGGCAGCAAGGTTCTCGACGCGCTCGTGCCGGTGCGCGCGGCGATCGCAACCAGCACCGGCATCATCAGCACGACGACCGGCGTGTCGTTGACGAACCCGCTCAAACCGATACAGAACACCAGGATCAGCAGGAACGCGAGCTGTGGCGCGAACGACCAGAGCCGCCGGAGACGCCGTACGATCGGCTCGAGCGCGCCGGTCCTGACGATGCCGTGTCCGAGCAACATCAGGAAGCAGATCGTGACCAGCGCCGGATTGCCGAAGCCGGCCAGGAACTGCTCCGGGCCGAGCGGCCGGTCGGCGCCGCCATAGGGAAACACGCCGAACAGCAGCATCAGTGCCAGCAGCGCGAGCAGCGCCGTGCTTTGCACCGGCAACTGTTCCTTGGCGAACAGGTAGAACGTCACGAGCATGATCGCGAGCACGGCGCCCGCATGCCAGTCGATCAGTTCAATGAAGCCTAGATCCACCGGGCAAGTCTACTGGTTGGGGCGGCCCGTTGGCCGCGAATCAGCCGGCGACGGGTGGCAGGTAATGGTCGATCAGCAACGCTGCGAACAGCAGGGCGAGATAGTTGATCGAAAAGCGGAATGTGCGCATCGGCAAATCAGCCCGCTCGGACTGCCTGAGCATCCACGCATGGCGTAGGAATACACCGTCAAGGACGAGCGCGGCCGCCAGATAAAAGTATCCGGCCATGCCCGTCAGGAACGGCAGTACGGTGATGACCGAGAGCAGCACCGTGTAGTACCAGATGAACTGCTTCGTATAGGCGATGCCGTGCGTCACCGGCAACATCGGGATGCCGACGCGCGCGTACTCGTCGCGGCGCGCGATCGCGAGCGCCCAGAAATGCGGCGGTGTCCACGCGAAGATGATCAGGAACAGCAGCAGCGCATTCGAGTCCACCACGCCGGTCACGGCGGTCCAGCCGAGCACCGGCGGTGCGGCACCGGCTGCGCCGCCGATCACGATGTTCTGCGGCGTCGCGCGCTTCAGCCAGACGGTGTAGACGATCGCGTAGCCGATCAGCGAGAAGAATGTCAGCACCGCCGTCAGCGCATTGACCAGGAGCGCGAGGATCAGCATCGAGCCCGCGCCGAGCACGAAGGCGAACGACAGCGCGTAGGCTTCCGACACGGCACCGCGCGGCAACGGGCGGGAGCGGGTGCGCGACATCTCGGCGTCGATGCGCGCGTCGAGTACGTGATTGATCGCGGCGGCCGAGGATGCGGCGAGAGCGATGCCGATGGTGCCCCACACCAGCGCAGCGGCGGGCGGGAAGGCGGGCACGGCCAGGAACATGCCGGCAATCGCCGTGAACATGATGAGCGACACGACCTTCGGCTTGGTCAGCGCGAAGTAATCGCGTGCCTTCGTCCACCGGGCGGCGGTTCCGGCGTGTTCTTCGCGGGCGTTCATGAGGCCTGCGATGCTAGCACCAAAAAAGGGACTGTCCCCTTTTCCGCGCAGCGGAAAAGGCGGACTGTCCCTTCTGTAGAGGCGCCATCCCTGTTCAGGGTATCGGCCGGAGCCCGGTATGGGCCGCGGCACGCTGTACGACGTACTCGCACAGCCCGCGCAGGAACTCCGAGAAAACCCGCACGCGCGCCAGCCGTTTCGCAGCCGGCGTATGGACGATCGAGAATGGCGGCCCCAGGCTCGTATGCTCGGTCAGCACGGTCACCAGGTTCCCGTCCACCAGCTCCCGCGCCGCGAGCAGGTCCATGGTCTGCGTGATGCCGACGCCGCGCGCGGCCGCGAGCATGACCGCCTCCGTCTCGTTGATGGTCATCCGGAACTGGAGCTCCACGGCGGGTTTTGCATCATTGGCGAACAGCCATGGCCGCGGATGCGTGCTGCCCCGGGGAATCGACCCGATCAATACATGGTCGGCCAGATCCTCGAGCTTCTGCGGCCGCCCATGGCGGGCCAGGTAGATCGGGGAGGCGCAGGTAATCCAGCGCGAGCCCGATATGCGATGCGCGACCACGTCGGGATCGGTCACGACGCCCGCGCGCACCGCGAGGTCGACGCCTTCCTTCACGAGGTCGACGACGCGCTCGTTGATGCGCAGGTCGAGATCGATGCCCGGATAC
>JALYJS010000307.1 GCA_030799345.1 Pseudomonadota bacterium
GGCTCGTACACCGTCAGCGGGCTCTCGACGATGACAAATGCGCTCTTCGTGAGCGGCGGAGTCAAGGAGATCGGGTCGCTCCGCAACATCCAGCTCAAGCGCAACGGCAGGCTCGTCAGCCGGCTCGACCTCTACGACCTGTTGCTGCGCGGCGACACGAGCGACGATGCGCGGCTCCTGCCCGGCGACGTGATCTTCATTCCGCCGGTCGGGAAGACCATCACGGTTACGGGCGAAGTCCGCCGTCCGGCCATTTACGAAGTTGCGGACGAAACAACGCCGCGGCAGCTGGTGGATCTCGCAGGGGGCCTCGCGCCCGAAGCGGACTCGTCGCTGGTGCGGCTCGAGCGCATCACCGCTGAGCGGCTCCGCGTGACGCTTGACGTCGACTTGTCGCGGCCCGACGGGCAGTCGACAACGCTCGTGTCCGGCGATGTCCTGCGCGTGATGCCGATCCGCATGGCGCTCGAGAACTCCGTGCTGCTGCAAGGCTATGTCCATCGGCCCGGCGCGATGCAGTACCGCCAAGGCATGCGCATTTCCGATGTAATCCAGTCGCTCGATGAGCTCAAGCCCCGGGCCGACATGAATTATGTCCTTGTTCGCCGAGAGTTGCCGAAGGACCGGCGTGTGACGGCGCTTTCGGCAAATCTCGAGCGCGCGCTCGCAGCCCCGGGTACAGATGCCGACCTCCTGCTGCAGCCGCGCGACCGCATCGTCGTGTTCGACGGCGAGAGCGGGCGTGACCGGATTCTCGCGCCCCTCATGGACGAGCTGAGACTCCAGTCGCGGATTGATCGTCCGATGCAGGTCGTGGGCGTCGGCGGGCGCGTGAAGGCACCGGGACGCTATCCGCTCGAGCCAGGAATGCGGGTCAGCGATCTGATACGCGCCGGCGGCAGCCTGGAGGAGGCGGCCTATGGTGGCGAAGCGGAACTGACCCGGCATCGCATCGTCGACGGCGAGTACCGTCAGGTCGACCTGGTACTGGTAGACGTCGCGGCGGTGCTCCGCGGCGATGCCGCCGCAGACATAGTGCTCGAGTCTTACGATTACCTGAACGTGAAGGAAATGCCGCAGTGGAACCGATCTGAATCGGTTGAAATCGTGGGCGAAGTGCGTTTCCCGGGTACTTATCCGGTAAAACGCGGTGAGACTCTCCACTCAGTGATGCGGCGGGCAGGAGGCCTTTCGGACCTTGCTTACCCCGCGGGCAGCATATTCCTGCGCGAGGACCTCAAGCAGAAGGAGCAGGACAGAATCGAGCAGCTTGCCGTGCGCCTGCAGAGCGATATCGCTGTCCTTGCATTGCAGTCCAGCCAGGAAAATTCGCGCGCCTCGGAGGCGCTACCCATCGGCCAATCGCTGCTCACTGAGCTGAGAAACACAAAACCGGTGGGTCGGCTTGTATTCGATCTCGAGAAGGTGATGGCGAGCAAAGTCGGTTCGGTCTGGGACATCGCGATGAAGAACGGCGATCGCATCCTGATTCCGCGCCGGCCGCAGGAGGTGACGGTACTCGGCGAGGTGCAGACAATTACGTCGCATCTGTTCCGGCCGGATCTCTCGCGCCAGGACTACATCGATTTGAGCGGCGGCATCACACAGAAGGCCGATAAGGGGCGCATCTACGTTGTGCGTGCCGATGGCAGCGTCGTGACGTCGGGCAGCCAGTGGTTCGGGCGCTCGGGCGCGGACATACAGCCAGGCGATTCGATCGTGGTCCCGCTCGACGCCGAACGGATGAGGCCGCTGCCGTTGTGGACTGCAGTTACGCAGATCCTTTATCAGGCCGCGATCGCCGTCGCGGCTGTCAATACCTTCTGATCTCGCGCCGGTTTGACAGCCCGCAGCGCTCTGCCTACACTGCCTGCGTTCAATAATTGAACGCAGGATCGGCGAGGGTTTCATGCTGCGCTGGTATCTGGTGCGCACCAAGCCGAATGCCGAAGCCACCGCGTGCGCCAACCTGGACCGCCAGGGGTACGAAACGTATTTTCCGCGCGTCGACCAGCCGACGCCGTGTCGGGGTCGCTGGCGCAAACGCGTGGTGCCCCTTTTTCCCGGTTACCTGTTCCTGCGCCTCGACGAGGGTCGTCAGCCGCTTGCACCCGTCCGCTCAACGCTCGGCGTCGCTTGCGTCGTGCAATTCGGTGCGAGCTATGCTGTCGTCCCGGACGAGGTGATCCATGAGCTCCGTTCGCATGCCAATCC
>JALYJS010000312.1 GCA_030799345.1 Pseudomonadota bacterium
GGCTCGGTTGCCCGGACTGGCCCGGATGCTATGGCCAGCTTCATCCAGGCCAGGTCGTCGAGCGCGCCGCGGAAATCAACGCCGCGAATCCCGAGCGCCCGTTCGACTACCAGAAAGCGCTGAACGAGATGCTGCACCGCTACATCGTGGGCGGGCTCGGCCTGCTCGTGCTCGCGCTCGCTGCGATCTCGGTGATCAATCGCCGCGATCCCGCGCAACCACGCGTACTGCCCTGGGTGATCGTCGTGCTGCTCGTGCTGCAGGCGCTGCTCGGCATGTGGACGGTGACACTGCTGCTGAAGCCCCTGATCGTCACGCTGCACCTGCTCGGCGGACTCGCGACGCTTGCGCTGCTGTGGTGGCTCGTGCTGCCGCCGGAGCGGCGGGAGCTGAAGGCCGCTGAGCGGCCGGTGCGCCGCCTCGCCCTCGGCGCGATGGTCGTCGTGCTCGCGCAGATCACGCTCGGCGGCTGGACCAGCACCAATTACGCGGCAGCGGCCTGCGCGGATTTCCCGGCCTGCCACGGGAGCTGGTGGCCGGAGATGGATTTCGACAATGGATTCGTGCTCTGGCGTGGCCTCGGCATCGACTACGAGGGTGGCGTGCTGGACGCGCCGGCGCGCGTCGCGATCCATTACACGCATCGACTGGGCGCTTACCTCACGGCGCTCATCGTGCTGCTGCTCGTGGCGGGCGCCTGGCGGCGCGGACACACCACCGCGACGCGCGCCGCTGCGACCGCGGTGCTGATCGCGCTCGGTCTGCAAATCACGATCGGCATGAATCTCATCTGGCAGGGCTGGCCGCTGTGGCTCGGCACGGCCCACAACGCGGGAGCGGCGCTCGTCGTGCTCGCGATGGTCACGCTGCTGCGCTACCTGATGCCGCGCACCCAGGTCGGGCCTTATCGCGCCTAGATTCGACGTCCCTTCAGAGCCACTGGATCAGCACAGGCAGGCCGGCGACCACGAGCGCCAGGCAAACGGCCAGACCCGAACGATTGAAAATGAACATGTGCCTTCTCCTGTCAAACCAGGAACGAAGGTACCCCTGACCATTATTCCAATAAACACGTCAATATTGACTTTATTGTTCAATATAACTATCTAATTGGGATATGGAAGACTTCCAGGCCATGCGCGCCTTCGGGCGCGTGGCCGAACTCGGCTCCTTCACCCGCGCCGCCGACGAGCTCGGATTGTCGCGCGCCATGGTGACGACCCATGTCCAGCGGCTGGAAAAGCGGTTTGGCCTGCGGCTCCTCAACCGGACGACGCGCAAGGTCGCGTTGACGCCGGCCGGCGCCGAGTACCTCGGACATTGCCGGCGAATCTTCGCGGAGCTGAACGCCGCGGAGGAGATGCTGCGGCGGGCCCAGGAGCAGCCGACCGGGCGGCTGCGCGTCGACGTCCCCGGTTCCTTCGGACGGCACATCCTGTTGCCGGCACTGCCGGATTTCCTGGAACGGTATCCGGGCATCGATCTCGACCTGCGATTCAACGAGCGCGTCGTCGATCTCGTCAAGGAAGGCGTGGATCTCGCGGTACGCGCTGGCACGGTGACCGATCCCGACGTGGTCGCGCATCGCATATCCGGCTCGCGCTGGAATACCTGTGCCTCCCCGATCTACCTCGCCCACCATGGGCGGCCGCAGAAGCTCGAGGATCTGGCCGACCATGTGCTGATCGGGTCAATTCCGCCGGGCGGTTCTCATCCGCGGCCGTGGCTGTTCGCCAATTATGCTGTGCCCGCCGCGGAGCTCCGGTTCCGGATGACCACCAACGAGGCGGAGGCGGACATGCTCGCGGCCGCCCGCGGCGTCGGCATCACGCAGACCATGGACCTGCTCGCGGCGCGGGAGCTGGTGGACGGGAACCTCGTGCCCGTGTTGACCGAGCATACGAGCCTGGGGCCGCCGTTCTCGATCGTCCACACGCCGGCCGCGAAACGCCTGGCGCGCGTGCGGGTTTTCTCGGAGTTCCTGCGCGGACTGTGCGAGTACGTCGTGCAGCGTGCCGCGGCCCATACCGGGCTCCGGCCGATACCCTGAACAGAAATGGCGCCTCTACAGAAGGGACAGTCCGCCTTTTCCGCTGCGCGGAAAAGGGGACAGTCCCTTTTTTGGTGCTAGCATCGCAGGCCT
>JALYJS010000314.1 GCA_030799345.1 Pseudomonadota bacterium
GTTCAAGGTATTCCACGGCAACCCGATCACTAATCCGGCGGCATCTGGTTTCGGCACGAGTGCACCAAACGACATCGGCCTGTTCGAGATCCCGGTTCCCGCCGGCAACTACACGATCGAGGTCGAAACAATCAATGAGGAGTTCGTCGACGGCTCGAGCATCGGCGGACCGATTCGCATCCCGATGCCGGGCACCGCGCCTCCGCCGAGCGGTCCGGTCGTCGTTGGCGCCGGGAGTACAGCGGCCGGCAACGATGTGATCCTGATCGGCACGCCGCCGCGCTTCGACCAGTTCGAGGGCCCGTGACGAACAGCCTGCATCGCTGGATCCGGATTGCCGGCCTGCTGCTGTCGTCGGCCTTCATTGCCGCCTGCGGCGGCGGCAGCGGCGATGGCGATGGCGGCGGCGGCACGCCACCGCCGCCGAACCTCGCGATCACGACGACGACGTTGCAGGCTGCCGTCATCGGCACGGCGTACAGCCAGACGATCGCCGCAACCGGGGGCACCGGCGCCCGCACTTTTTCGGTGACGACCGGCGCGCTGCCGGCAGGCCTCACATTGACCGCCGGCACGGGAGCGATTGCCGGCACGCCCACCGGTCCCGCCGGTACCGTCAATTTCACCATGACCGTGGTCGATAGCGGCACACCCCAGCAGAACGATACGCAGGCGCTCAGCATCGAAATCAGCGCGACCGCCGTGGGGCGTAACGACTCGATCGCCACCGCAACGACATTGACCAATGGCAGCTTTGCCGCCTCGATCAGCCCGAGCGGCGACCCGAGCACGGTGTTCGACCCCGACGAAGATTTCTACCGCATCACGACGACCGCCGCGTCCACGGTGACCATCGATATCAATGCCCAGTCGATCGGCAGTCCGATGGATTCCGTCATCGGTATCGTCGATGCCGGCGGCGTGACGCTCAATACCTGTGTCGACCCGGACTTCAACTCGCCCTGCGTCGACGACGACGAGGATCCAGGCGTGGTGCTCGATTCCTTCCTGCAGGTCCAGGTCACCGGCGCGACCACGTTCTATGTGCACGTCGTCGACTGGCGCGGCGATGCGCGCCCCGATCACCTCTACACGATCGCCGTCAGCGGCATCAACTGAATGGCGCCATTCACCGCGGCGGTGGCCGGGCTCGCGCTATTCCTGACCGCGACCCTTGCGTCCGCCGACACGACCGACCGGAACATCGTCCTCGTCACACTCGATGGCGTACGCATCCAGGAACTGTTCGGCGGCATGGACCCGGTGATCGCAGACGCGCCGGAGGCGGAATCCGGCATCTATGACCCCGAAGTGACGCGCAAGCGCTTCTGGCGGGACACGCCGGCCGCGCGCCGCGAGGCGCTGATGCCATTCTTCTGGAAGACGCTCGCGCCGAAGGGCTTGGTGCTCGGCAACCCGGCGCTCGGCAGCCGCATGACCGTGCGAAACGACCAGTGGTTCTCGTATCCGGGTTACTCGGAGATCCTGACCGGCGAGCCGCATCCGGAGATCAAGAGCAACGACTTCGTCCGTTATCCGCACGAAACCGTGCTCGATTATGCCCACCGGCGCCTTGAGCTGAAGCCGACCGAAGTGGCGCAGATCGGCTGCTGGGACGGCTTCAAGTACGCGGCCTCGAAGAAAGACGGCACGTTCTTCATGAACGGCGCTTATGACCTCTTTCCCCCGGAACTCAGTACGCCCGAGATCGACCTGCTCGGCAAACTGCGGCGCCAGGTCATGGAGCTGTGGGAAGAAGGCAGCAACGATGCGCTGACCTTCCACATGGCGCTCGGCTACCTGAAACGCCACGAGCCGCGCCTGCTCTGGATCGGCCTCGGGCAATCCGATGACTGGTCGCACGCGCGACGCTACGACCGGCTGCTTGATTACCTGCATCTGGTGGACGGTTTGATCGGCGAACTCTGGCAGACGCTGCAGTCGAACGACCGCTATCGCGGCCGCACCACGCTCATCATCACGACTGACCACGGCCGCGGGCGCACAGCGGCGGACTGGGCCGAGCATGATGTCGGGATCGAAGGCAGCCAGGACACCTGGCTCACGATCATCGGTCCCGACACACCGGCGATGGGCGAAGTCCGGAACCAGCCGGACATGACGATCAGCAACGTCGCCGCGACGATGCTCCAGTATCTCGGCCTCGACTACCGCCAGTTCAATCCCGAGGCCGGTGCTCCGATTCCCGGGAGTTTCGCGCCGCGCCAGCCGTGAATCCGGATAC
>JALYJS010000214.1 GCA_030799345.1 Pseudomonadota bacterium
CTGCCACCCCAGGCCTCCCCGTTGATCGTGGATCTATCCTACGACGACCATGGATTCCGGAATCCGGCAACGCATTCCCGCGCACATGTTGCGTTCATCGGCGATTCGTACATCGAAGCGGTGCAAACCGCGCTGGGGTCGACCTTGCCGCAACTCGTTGCCAGCTCGACGGGCCTGACCGTGGCCAATCTGGGTTTGTCAGGCTACGGCCCGCAACAGGAACTGGTGGTGCTCGAGCGATATGCGTTACCGCTCGAACCCAAGGTGATTGTCTGGGCTTTCTACGAAGGTAACGACCTTGCTGATCTGCAGAGGTACGACGAGCTACGCCCCAAACTCGGCAGCGACGTGCCGACTGCACCCGACCTGATCGACCGTACGTTAAGCAAGAATCTGCTGGATACACTCTATATGCGGTTCAAGTCCTGCGAACCGAGCCCGAAGGCGCAAGCGCAATCAGGCGTTTTCAGGGATCGCGACCAGCGCCAGACCACGCTCTACTTTGAGGGCCTGAGCCGTCCGCTGAGCAACGCTGAACTGGATGCATTCATGCGGTTCGCGTCAATCATTGGGCGTGCGCAGGAGCAAGCCGTCGCAAGTGGTGCTCGCCTGATACTGCTCTTCGTGCCAACCAAGTTCCGGGTTTACCGCGACCTGGTCCAGTTTCCGGAAAACTCGACCGGGACGCACGCGGAGCTTAACGATCTGCCCGAGCGCCTGGCGGCACTGGCTGCTCAGCTTTCACCGCCACTTGAATTTTTTAATCTCGTCGATCCATTCCGTTCAGCCGCTGCACTTGGCGAACTCGTATACCTCGCAGACGATAGCCACTGGACGCCTACAGGCCATCGCATCGCCGCGACCGCACTGGAAGACTTGCTGGCTCAATAGTTTTGGCACCGGAATATTCAACTCAATCGAGCTCAAAGCGGTCCTCATAACGTTGCCTGAGGCTCTCCGGCTGGCGGTCCTTTGCCAGAAAGGCATTACCGACGACCAGCACGTCCAGCTCGGTTCCCATGAAACAGGAAAAGCTGTCTTCCGGCGTACAGACCAGCGGCTCGCCACGCACGTTGAAGCTGGTGTTGACGATCATCGGACAGCCGGTCAACTCGTAGAATCGCGAGATCAATGCGTGGTAGCGCGGATTCGTTTCCCTATGGACTGACTGGATGCGCGCTGAACAATCCACGTGCGTTACCGCCGGTATCTTCGAGCGCGTGACATTGAGCTTATCGATGCCAAAGAGGCGCTGCTGCTCCTCCGACATCGCGACGCGATGCTCGGGACGGACGTTCGCGACCAGCAGCATGTAGGGACTGTCACCGTCGAGTTCGAACCATTCGGCTGCGTGCTCGCGCAGCACCGAAGGCGCAAAGGGGCGGAATGACTCGCGGAACTTGACCTTCAAATTCAAAAGCTTCTGCATCGTCGGTGAACGCGCATCGCCCAGGATCGAGCGTGCCCCCAATGCGCGCGGTCCGAACTCCATGCGGCCCTGATGCCACCCGACCGCGAGCCCGTCCGAAAGGGCCCGCGCGGTACGGTCGATGATCTCTCCGTCCTCAAGCAGTTCGAATACGGCGCCGGCCGCGGTAAGGCGTTCGCAGATCTCGGCATCGGTATAGGCAGGGCCGAGATAGCCACCCTGCATACCGTCGCGATCCGGGCGCAAGGTACGCCGTGGCATACCCTTGAACAGGTGGCAGGCGCCGAGTGCCGCTCCGATGGCCCCGCCCGCATCGCCCGCGGCGGGCTGTATCCACAGGCGGTCGAAGATCCGCGAGCGCAGCAACTTGCCATTCGCGACACAATTGAGCGCAACGCCACCCGCCAGGCAGAGATTCCGCTCGCCGGTCTCTCGCGCGACGCCGGCCGCGAGCTTCAACACAATCTCCTCCGTTATTGCCTGCACGCTGGCTGCAAGATCCATCTCGCGCTGCCCCAGGCGCTCCTCGGGCTTGCGTGGCGGCCCTCCGAAGACGCCGTCAAAGCGTCGGTTCGTCATGCGCAAGCCCGTGCAATAGTCGAAATAGTCTAGGTTCATGCGGAATGAACCGTCTTCTTTGATATCGATCAGGTGTTCCTTGATGACGTCGACAAAGCGCGGCTCGCCATACGGGGCGAGGCCCATGACCTTGTATTCGCCCGAATTGACCCTGAATCCCGTGTAGTACGTGAAGGCGGAATACAAAAGACCCAGCGAATGCGGAAAATGAATCTCCTGCGATACCTTCAGCTCGCTGCCATTGCCGTGGGCGAGTGAGGTGGTGCTCCACTCCCCGACGCCGTCCATCGTCAATACCGCTGCGTGCTCGAACGGCGACGGAAAAAAAGCGCTGGCCGCGTGACTCAAGTGATGCTCGGAGAACAGCAGCTTACCGGTCCAGTCCAGCTCCGGGTCCAGCGCATCCCCCAGCTGCTTGACGAGCAGATTCTTCTGGAAAAGCTTCTCCTTGATCCAGATCGGAAGCGCTTGCCGAAACGACGTGAATCCTCGCGGCGCATAGGCCAGGTAGGTTTCGAGCAGTCGCTCGAATTTCAGAAATGGCTTGTCATAGAAAGCGACGAAGTCGACGTCGCCTGGAGCGAGACCGGCGTAACGCAGGCAGAACTTGACCGCGTTTACCGGAAATGCCGAATCGTGCTTGATGCGAGTGAAGCGCTCTTCCTGGGCCGCGGCGACTATCTCGCCGTCATCGATCAGTGCGGCTGCGGCGTCATGATAGTAGGCGGAGATTCCAAGGATTTTCATTCAGAAGAGCGTGTATATAAACGGCGCGACCGCCGATCCTTGGGCCAAGACCAGGAGCCCGCCGATCAACAGCATCACGAGGATGATAGGCAGTAGCCACAGTTTCTTGCGCGACCGGAGGAACGCCCAGATTTCGGCAAGAAAGCTCATGACTATCCCTCTCAAAACTGCCGCGGAAAACTCGACCCGGCCGGTCCGGGCGGAACGCGCCTGATCCAGTAGCTCACTCTTGCCGGATCGAATCGCCGTTGCAGCACGTCACGTCCGCGCAGGCGCATCAGCGCGGCAACCGGTGTCAACAACCCGAAATAGATAACTCCCAGAACGATCGGACTGACGATCCGGTTCAACAACAGACCGAAACGCATCCAGACGATGTTCAGCGGGTGCAGGACACGCGGAAACGCCAATGCCGCGATAAGAAAAAATGCGGCGGCACCGATTGCGGCGCTCGCGTATCGGTTGTCCTTCCAGAACAACCAAGCGGCGATCAAACCGGA
>JALYJS010000369.1 GCA_030799345.1 Pseudomonadota bacterium
CGCCGATGGGTTCGCTGCCGCTTTCCTTCGAACTCGAAGGCAAGACGCTGTCCGAGGCCGTCGCGAGTTTCGGGCCCGCGGCCCAGCACGCCATCGAGGACGCGGCGCGCGAACTGCAGGAGTTACGCCGCCAGGCGTCGTCGTCGATCGTGATACCGGACGCCGGCGCTGCCGCCGGACTGAAAGGCATGGGCGGCAAGGGCGGACTGCAGATTCCCTGAGAGGGGTCGCATTCCCTTCGAAAAGGGGACGCATCCCCTTTAGTCAGGGCTCTGCCAGGTATTTCGCGAGCCAGGCATGCACTTCCTGGTAGAAGTACCGGCTGTTCTCGCCCTTGAGTATCCAGTGATTCTCGTCCGGAAACAGCACGAGGCGGCTCGGCACCTGCTGGCGTTTCAGCACGGTCCAGAACTCCAGCCCGTTGTTGTACGGGACCCGGAAATCCCGCTCGCCGAAGGTGACGAGGATCGGCGTGCGTAATTCTGCCGAACGCCAGAACGGGCTCTGTTCACGCCACGCGGAGCGATCCTCCCACGGCGGTCCGTCGAGATTGCGCTCGCGCGAATACGCGATGTCGCTGGTCGCCCACTGTGACTTGAGGTCGTACAGGCCGGCGTGGCTCACGAGCGCGCGGTAACGCGTCGTCGTGACGGCGAGCCAGTTCGCGAGGTGTCCGCCGTAACTGGCGCCTCCCGCGGCCTGCCGGTTCGCATCGATGAAGGGATAGCGGCGGATCGCTTCGTCAGCCGCCTGGTTGATTTCATCGGCCGGACCCGCAAGCGGATCGCCCTGGATCTTCTGCGCGAATTCCTCGCCAAAGCCAGTCGATCCCGAATAGTTCGGCATCAGGACGATGTAACCGGGCGCTGCCAGCAGGTGGTAGTTCCAGCGTACGAAGAACAGGTCCTTGATCATCGTGTGCGGGCCGCCGTGAATCATCACGAACAGCGGGTACTTCCGCGTCGGATCGAATCCCGGCGGGAAGACGACCAGATTGTGGATCTGACGGCCGCGCTTCGACCTGAACGTGAACTCCTCCACTGGCTGCCAGTCGATCTCCGCGGCGCGCGCGCTGTTGAATCCCGTGAGCGGCCGGCGTTCCCCGCTCGCGGGGTCGATACGGGTCACTTCGCCCGGATCGACGGCGCTCTCCCAGTTTGCAATGACGACCGGGCCGGCAACGCCTTCTCTGACCTGGAGCGCGCTGATCGTGCCGCGATCGAGTCGGCCGACTTCGCGCACGTCTCCGCCGTTGGCGGATACCGAGTAAAGACGGTCATGCCCAGCGTCTTCGGCGAGGAGAAAGATGCGCTCACCGTCGGCCGTCACCGCGAAATCGCCGACCGAACGGTGAAATCCGAAGGCAACTGGCCGCGCCTCGGTGCTTGCCCAGTCGAAGCGGACCAGACGTTCGTCGTTGTACACAAACTGTGTCTGCGGCGACTGGCGCGCATACAGCGCCGATCCGTCCGGCGCGAATGCCGGCGCCGAGTAACTGGCTTCCTTACCGGTAAGCCGGCGCGGTTCACCGCCGCCGGCCGGGATCACATACAGCGACTGCAACACGTCGGCATGCGCGGCCTGGTCCCGCTCGGTCGTCGCCGTGAAGACGATTGCGCTGCCATCGGGCGACCACGCGGTTTCCAGTATTTCCCCCTCGTTGCCGAGATCGCCGCCAAAACCGCTTTTGCCGACGAGGTCCGTGCCGGCCAGCAGGTCAATCGCTTCGGCGTCGGGGCCGAGGCTCTGCAGCATCAATGTCGGCCGCCGCTCGTCCAGCCAGCGATCCCAGTGCCGGATCGGAAAGTCCTCGTACGCCCGCGCGTTGTATTTCCGGTTCTTGCGTTCCTCGATCTGCCGACGATTTTCAGCGTCACTCGCGGCGCCGGGATAGACCATGCTTACGAACAGTATCGCCTCGCCGTCCGGACGCCATGACGGCCGGCTGGCGCCGGTCGACACATCCGTCACGCGCTCCGCTTCGCCACCGGCCGCGATGTCGAGCACATAGATCTGCGACTCGTCCATTCCCTCGCGCTTGGCGGCAAAGGCGATGCGCCGCGAGTCCGGGCTCCACGCCGGATTGGACTCGGCAGTATTGCTGAACGTGAGGCGGCGCGGCGGCGCATTGCCGTCCACGGGAATGAGCCACAAGTCGCTCGATTTCTTCCCCTCGTCGTAGGCGGGTTCGGTGACCGGCACGACGATGAGGTTGCCGTCCGGCGACAGCGCCGGCCGGCCGACACGTTTCATCAGCCACACGTCCTCATGCGTGATCGGGCGCTTGCCCGGCGTTTCGGCAGCCATCGCCGTCGTGATCGACAAAGCCAGCAGCAGGCAGGTGAGGCGAAGTGTCATGCTATCTCCCGGGAGTGATCGCAGAGGTTCAGGCACGCCACTGCCTGGCGCGTACGTTCTGCAGAAGCCAGGGCTGATCGGCGACGAGACGTTCGTTGAAAAGCTCGCCACGTCCCTGCAGTGGAGTCCACTCGGTGTAGGCGCCGACCAGCGTGCCGAGGTAAGGCCGCGCGATCTCCAGCACCTCACGGAAATCGATCTCGTCCGCCTCGCGCAAACCCTCCTGCGGGTGGCGGACGGCCCACAACGTCGCGCCGAGGGCGCCGGCCGCGACCTGAAGGCAGGTGGCATTCGTATACGGCACGTGCCGCCGCGCTTCCGCGATCGAGAGCTGCGAGCCGAACCAGTAAGCGTTCCTCGAATGTCCCGCTAGCAGCACGCCGAGTTCGTCCATTCCGGTCACGATCTCGCTGCGGATTATCCGCCGGTTCGGCTGGGGCATCCAGCCGCGGCCTTCCAGCTCGAGCGCAGAGAGCATCGCATCGTCGCAGGGGTGATAGACGAACATCACCGTCGGGCGGTACTCGATTTTCGAGTTCTGGCGCAGGGTCAGGTAATCGGCGATCGAAAACACTTCGTCATGCGTCATCAGCAGTCCCTGGAATCCGCCGGACGAAGGCAGCCAGCTGCGTGCGAAGGTTGCGCCGCCCGGCCGGTGCAGATAGACCGACCCGGAGCCCCGTCGGTGCCAGTGCGAGCCGGCCGGCTTGGCGTGCTCCGAAGTGCCAAGCGACAGTTCGGACGGCTGCATCAGTTCGTCGATAAAACCGTCGATCGACCAGGTATTGACGAACTCGTTCGGCCGTTTTGGCCGGTCGGTTGCCTGCGTGTCGCGTTCGGAAATCTGGATCAGCGTGACGCCGATGTCGCGGGCCAGCGTGGCCCAGCCCGCGGCGTCGGCCGGCGCCTCAATGCTGCGGCCGGATCCGCTGGCGAGGTCGAGCAGCGCCTGCTTGACGAAATGCGACACCAGCCCGGGATTCGCGCCGTGATCGACGACAGCCGTCGGTGCGCCGGGCTTCAGCCGCCGTCCGAGCTTCAGCATGTCCTCGCGCGTCCGGAAGTTCGTGCGCTCGCGCATGGTCAGCATCGGATTGTCGAAAACGCCCGGCCAGGGCTCAATCGACGTGTCGACGTACAGCACATCATGGGCTGCGCACCATTCGACCAGATCGAGGCTCGACACGTCGACCGAGAGATTGAGCAGCAGGTCGCCCGGCTTGAGGCGCCGGCGCAGTTCGCGCTGGTAGGTCGACGGCTTGAGGTGGCAGTGGACGAACTTCGCCTGGTTCGCGGCGGCGAGGGCACGGCCCTGTTCGCCCGCTTCGAGTACCGTGAGTCCGTCTTCAGGCATTTGCAGGTGCCGGCGCAGCAAAGGCAGCATCGCCTGGCCGATGCTTCCGCAGCCGACCATGAGCACGCGGCCCGGAAATTCGGCGGTCTCGTTACGGTTCGCTGCCACAGCGGAACCCTAGCAAAGTGCCGACACGGGCGCACGTCAGCCGCCAGCGGCGCATAATCGGCGCCACCAGCGGAGGTACTGACATGCGAAGGATTGCAGCGGCGTTTCTGTTGTTGACTATGTCGGCGATTGCGGCCGACCTGCCACGCAGCCCGGCGCCGGCGGACGTCGCGCTTTACTTCATCACACCGGAGGACGGCGCGAAGGTTGCGAACCCCGTTACGCTGCGCTTCGGCTTGAAGGGCATGGGCGTCGCGCCGGCCGGTATCGCGATTGCGGGTACCGGACATCATCACCTGCTGATCGATGCGACGGTGCCGCCCTCAGATCGGCCCATTCCGGCCGATGACCGCCACATCCATTTTGGCAAGGGGCAGACGGAAACGGTCTTGACCCTGACTCCCGGTCGCCATCGACTGCAATTGCTGCTCGGCGATCACTTGCATCTGCCGCACGATCCGCCGGTCATTTCAGCGCCGATTACGATCACCGTGGAATGATGCCGCTGCGCATCGCCGGTCTGGCGTTCGCCTACTTCGGTGCGGCGGAACTCGCGCGCTGGCTTGCGCTCGCGGGCGGCGCGGCTGTGCCGATCTGGCCGGCCGCGGGCATCGCTCTCGCGGGCCTGCTCGCATTCGGACCACGTTACTGGCCCGGCCTCTGGGTCGGTGCATTTGCCTCCGATTTTCTGCATCGCACATTTGGCGTCGACGCGGATCCAGAGCTGGCGCTCGCGATCCTGCCCGCTGTCATTGCGAGCGCAGTGAGCCTCCAGGCGCTCGTCGGCTGGCAGCTGACGCGCCCGCTGCTCGACAAGGCGGTACCACTCGGCGCGCCGGCGGATTCATTCCGCTTCCTCGCGCTGGGCGGCCCGGTCGCCTGTCTGGTCGCTGCGACCATCGCGATGGTCGCGCAGTCGGTTTTTGAAGGAACCGCGCCGGCAGGCGAGCAGGTGCGTTGGCTGGACTGGTGGGTGAGTGATGTCATCGGCGTGTTGCTCGTCGCGCCCCTGCTGTTCGCGGTCATGGCGCCCGTCCGCAGCAGCCGCGGCTGGCGCGCACTGCAGATCGGCGCTCCATTGCTCGTGACGGCGGGGCTGATCGCCGGCGTGCAGATCTGGTTCGAACGCGTTGAGGCACCGGGCGCACTGGTACCCTTATTGCAGAACATTTCTTTGCTCACCGCTTTCCTCGTTGCGTTTGCGACGTTGACTGCCGCGGGTCGCATGGCCGCCATCGAATCCGAAGCCGCGCACCGGACCAGGGAACTCGCGCAGGAGCTGGCTGCGCGACGCGCGGCGGAAGGCGAGGCGCGAGTCAGCGAGCAGAGCCTCGCCGTCACGCTCGATTCCATCGGCGATGCCGTCATGACGACGGACATCGACCGCTGCATAACGCGCATGAATCCGGTGGCGGAACAGCTCACGGGGTGGCGCAACGACGAGGCGCGGGGATTGCCGGTGCACGAGGTGTTCCGGATCATCAATGAACGCACGCGCGAGCGCGCCGAGATACCGGTGGATGCGGCGCTCCTCACCGGCGCGAGGCAGAGACTTGCTAACCATACGATCCTGGTCGCGCGCGACGGAACGGAGCGCAGCATCGCGGACAGCGCGGCACCGTTCCGGGACTTGAAAGGCACCATCATCGGCGTCGTCCTCATCTTCCGCGACGTCACTCGGGAACGCCTGGCCGCGAAGGCTCTCGAAAAGAGCGAGGCACGCTACCGGCAGTTCATCGAACTGGCGCCATTTGGCGTGCTGGTGCATAGCGGCGGGCGCTTTGTCTTCGTGAACCCGAAGGTCGTGGAAATGGTGGGCGCAAAGTCGGCCGAGGAACTGATCGGAAGGCCGGTCCTCGATTTCATCCATCCGTCGAATCATGCGGACGTGCGTGAGCGCTTCCGTGTTCTTGCGGAGCGCCAGCAGGCGGTACCGCCTATGGAGGAACAATGGGTGCGTCTTGACGGTGGCATCGTCGAAGGCGAAGCGACGGCGGTGCCCTATGAATTCGACGGCCAGCCGGCGGCGCTCGTGCTGGTGAGGGATCTCTCGGCGAAGAAAGCGGCGGAAGTACAGCTCGACCGGTTCTTCAACCTGGCGCTGGACATGCTGTGCATCGCGTCAAACGACGGGCATTTCACGCGGGTCAATCCGGCCTTCTGCAACGTCCTCGGCTGGACCGCGGACGAACTGACGAAACGGCCCTACCTGGATTTCGTGCATCCAGAAGACCTTGCCGCGACGGAAGCGGAATTCGAGCAAGTCTTGCAGGGTCGGCCGACGCTTGATTTCGACAACCGTTACCTGTGCAGGGACGGCTCCTGGAAATGGCTGTCGTGGCGCGCCCAGCCGGTGGCGCAGGAAGGCCTGATCTATTGCGCAGCCCGTGAAGTAACCGAGAGCAAGCTTGCCGAGGCGGCACGTGCACGGTTGAATACGGAGCTCGTTGCAGCCCGCCGCGAGGCGGAGCAGGCGAGCCGCGCCAAGTCGCAGTTCCTCGCGACGATGAGCCACGAGATCCGCACGCCGATGAACGGCGTGATCGGCATGGTGGACGTGCTGCACCAGACGAGCCTGCGCGGCTACCAGGTCGAGATGGTCGACCTTATCCGGGATTCTGCCTATTCCTTGCTGGCGATCATCGACGACATCCTGGATTTCTCGAAGATCGAAGCCGGCAAGCTCGAGCTTGGCGTGGAGCACATGAACGTCGCATCGGTGGTGAAAGCCACCTGCGGCATGCTCGAACACATGGCGGCGCGCAAGGGCGTCGCGCTGACCCTCTACGTCGACCCGGACATCCCGCCGGCCCTCCTTGGCGACGCGGTCCGTTTACGGCAGGTGCTGGTCAATCTCGGCAGCAATGCGATCAAGTTTTCGAGCGGGGGCGAACGCCAGGGGAGAGTGTCGCTGCGTGCGTTGCTCGCGGCGGCATCCACGGATCGGGTGCGGATCGAGTTTCGCGTCACCGACAACGGCATCGGCATGAGCGATACGATCATCGGCCGCCTGTTCACGCCGTTCACGCAGGCGGATGCCTCGACCACGCGCCAGTTCGGCGGCACCGGACTCGGGCTCACGATCGCGCATCACCTGGTCGATCTGATGGGCGGTGACATCAAGGTTGCGAGCGAACCGGGCGAAGGATCGACGTTCCGGGTCAGCGTCCCACTCGAGCGCGGCAGTGAAGCGCCCGAACCGTCCGGCCCCGATTCCGACGTCGCCGGACTATCCTGCATCGTCATCGGCGGCAGCGACGGAATCGCGGACGACATCGCGAAGTACCTGGTTCACGGCGGCGCCGAAGTGTCCCGGGCGACGACGCTGGCGGACGCCGCGGAAAAGGTGGCGGGCCGTGGCAGGGAACGCTTTATCTGGGTGATCGATGCGGAACACCAGGTGCCCGGGAGCGACGAGCTTCGCGCCGCCGCAGGCGGGGCGCGGGAACAGGCGGAGGACCGCTTTGTCGTGATCGGACGCGGCCAGCGCCGCCGGCCACGCAGCGACGCCCCTGATGTCGTCACGATCGACGCGAACGCGATGACACGCCGGACTTTCATCCAGGCGGTCGCGATTGCTGCGGGCAGGGCGGAGCTCGAGCGCACGGTGATCCAGGCCGGCCGGGGCGAACAGGAATTTCGCGCGCCGGAACGAATCCACGCCGCGCGCACTGGCCGCCTGATACTGGTGGCGGAAGACAATGAGACTAACCAGCAGGTGATCCAGCGCCAGCTTGCGATGCTCGGGTTCGCGGCGGATCTTGCGAGCGACGGGCGCGAGGCGCTCATGCGCTGGGAGAGCGGTCTATACGCGCTTGTGCTGACGGATCTGCACATGCCGCACATGGACGGGTACGACCTGGCGCGCGCAATACGCCTGGGCGAATCGGGGCGTGCGCGCACGCCCATCGTGGCGCTGACGGCGAATGCCTTGCGGGGTGAGGCCGATCGCTGCCGCGCCGCGGGCATGGACGACTACCTGAGCAAGCCCGCGCCGCTCAGGCAATTGAAGTCCGTGCTCGAGAAGTGGTTGTCCGCGGCCGGCGACACCCGGCCCGAGGAGCACCGGATGACGGCTGCCGCTGCCGTTTCGCGCGCGCCGATCGAAGCCGGCGTTCTCGCTGGGCTCATCGGCGACGACGAGGGGGCGATCGGCCGGATACTCGGCGTGTTCGGCAACAGCCTGCCGGCGTCAGCGGATGAACTGCGCTCAGCCTGCGCCGCGGGCGACGCGAAGCGCGTGCTGGCCGCCGCGCACCGGCTCAAGTCGTCGGCGCGATCGACCGGGGCACTGCGACTCGGTGATTGCTGCGCCGAACTCGAGCGCGCGGCCCGCGCCGATACGCCCGGACGATTTGCCGGACTGCTCGATCAATTCAATTCGGAGCTGGCCGCGGTCCAGGCGCAGCTGGCCGAGGAGTCCACCTGATGTCCGTACCTGCGCGATTTGTATTCATTCCTGTGCTGCTGTCGCTGCTCGGGTCTTGTGCCGGTAAACCCGAATACGACCTCGTCATTCGCGGCGGGACGATCTTCGACGGCAGTGGCCAGCCGGGGACTTCGGGTGACGTTGCGGTAACGGGCGATCGTATTGCATACGTCGGCCCGAAAGCGCCGGGCGCGGCGCGAATCGAGATCGACGCGACGGGACGCGCCGTCACGCCGGGTTTCATCAACATGCTGAGCTGGTCAAATGAATCGCTGTTGATCGACGGGCGCGGGCAGGGGGAGCTGCGGCAGGGCGTCACGCTCGAGGTCATGGGCGAGGGCGAATCGATGGGGCCGCTGACGCCGGCGATGAAGGCCGACATGATCGCCCAGCAGGGCGATCTCCGCTACGAGGTCGACTGGACGACTCTCGGCGGGTATCTCGAAACGCTCGAGCGCAAAGGCGTCTCGCTGAACGTTGCGTCGCATATCGGTGCAGCGACCGCCCGGATGAACCTGCTCGGCTCCGACGACGTCGATCCGACGCCGGATCAGCTGGCGGCGATGCAGGATGTCGTGCGCCAGGCGATGGAGGAAGGAGCGCTGGGCGTCGGGTCATCGCTGATTTACGTGCCGGGCACGTTCGCCGAAACCGACGAGCTCGTGGCGCTTGCGGAAACAGCGGGCCGTTGCGGCGGCATCCATGCGACCCACATGCGCAGCGAAGGCGCAAAACTTCTGGAGGCCATCGACGAAACGATCGAGATTGCGCGACGTTCCGGAGCGCCGGCTGAGATCTACCATCTGAAGGCCGCGGGCCGCGCGAACTGGCCCAAGATGGAACAGGCGATCGCGCGAATCGAGGCCGCCCGGTCGGCGGGCCTGCGGGTCACGGCCGACATGTACAGCTATCCGGCGGGCAGCACGGGACTCGATGCGGCGATGCCGCCCTGGGTGCAGGAGGGCGGCAATGCCGCGTGGTTCGCGCGCCTGCGCGATCCGGCTGTGCGTGAACGCGTCGCGGCAGAAATGCGCTCCGACGACACCGACTGGGAGAACCTGATGCGCATGGCGGGCGGCGCGGACCAGGTCCTGGTCGCAGTCCTCAGGAACCCGGACCTGAAGCCGCTGATCGGCCAGACCCTCGCGGACATCGCATCGGCGCGCGGCGTGACGCCGGAAATGGCGGCCATGGACCTCGTCGTCGAAGACGAGAGCCGGGTCGGCGCGATCTATTTCCTGATGTCCGAAGACGAGGTGCGCCGCAAAGTCGCTCTGCCATTCATGAGTTTCGGCTCCGACGGCACCGCGGTATCTGCCGAGGGCGTTTTCCTGAAAAGCAACCTGCATCCGCGCGGTTACGGCAACTTCGCGCGCGTATTTGCGCGCTACGTCCGCGACGAGAAGCTCGTGCCCATCGAGGACGCGGTCCGGCGCATGACCGCTCATCCGGCGGAGGTACTCGGCCTGCGCGATCGCGGGCGCCTCGTCGCCGGCCATTTCGCGGATATCGTCGTTTTCGATCCGGCGAGGATCCAGGACCACGCCACGTACGTCGACCCGCACCGGTATGCGACCGGCGTGTCACACGTCATCGTCAACGGCGAAATCGCACTCGCCGACGGCGAGCCGACGGATGCACGTCCGGGACGCTTCGTACGCGGCCGCGGCTGGACCGGCTGGGACGATGGCGGTTGTCGTGCAACGGCGGGCGACTGGGACTGACGCGCCGCGCGTGCGCGCAGGTCGCAGCTGTCAGCCGGCGCCAGCCGCCATCGCAGGCTGCACGAACTGCTGGCGGGTTTCGAGCCAGTCCCACAGCGCGTTCCACTGATGCAGTTCGGGGCCGACGCGCGCCGGATTCATTTCATGCAGGCCGAGGCCTTGCTCCCCGGCGAACAGATAATTCTGTGAATCGCGGAAAGTGGTGACGACCGGAATCTGCATCTGATCCAGAAAGCGCATCAGCGTGCGGAAGATGATCGTATTGGGTTTGACCCGGTTGGCGATCACGCCGAGCCGGTTTTCGCGGCGCTTGTTCTTGCCCGAGATCAGCAGGTGACCGATGCAGCGCGAACAGGCGTGGATGTCCGCATCGGATGGCATCACCGGCACCAGCACGGCATCGGCATCTCGAACGTGCTCATTGAAGTGGGGCGGCTGCAGCGCCGCCGGCGTATCCACGATGACCCGGTCGGTGCCCGGCGGCATGCGCAGCTGGAAACTGCGGGTGACGCCCATCGTGCGCGCAAAGGCGGCGATGCCGTGGATCGCGGGACAATCCTGCGGGCGTTTCTCGAGCCAGCGGGAGCTCGTGCCCTGCGGGTCGAAATCCATCAATACCGGCTTGTGGCCGCGCGCCGCGTACATTGCGGCGATACCCGTGGCGATCGTGGACTTGCCAGATCCGCCCTTTGGATTGAGCAGGACGACGCGCAGCATGGTTACCCCCTAACCAGTTGGCCAGA
>JALYJS010000395.1 GCA_030799345.1 Pseudomonadota bacterium
ATAGCGCGACATCGGTCGACGTACCGCCCATGTCGAAGGCGATCAACCGCGGGCGGCCCGTTGCTTCGGCGACGCGAGCGGTTGCGACGAGCCCGCCGGCGGGTCCCGACAGCACGGCATTGCAGGCGCGGAATGCTTCGGGTGCGACCAGCCCGCCATTGCTCTGCATGAATTCCAGGCGAACGTCCTGCCGGCCGTCGCCGAGCCCGGCGCGGAACGCCCGAACGTAACGCGCGAGCAGGGGGGTCAGGTAGGCGTCGACCACGGTCGTGTCGCCGCGGCTCACCAGGCGGATCAGCGGCGACGCCTCATGAGACGCGATGACCTCGTCGAAGCCGGCACGCCGGGCGAGTTCCGCCGCGCGCCGTTCATGTGCCGGGTAGCGGTATCCGTGCATGAAAACGATTGCGATGCTCGCAATACCGGTATGGCGCAGTCGAGTGAAGTCGGCAGCGAGGCGTGCCTCATCGAGCGGCCGCAGCACGGTGCCTTCCGCGCTGACGCGCTCGTCCGCCTCCACAACCGCGCGATAGAGCGGCGCCGGCAGCTCGATGTGGAGTCGAAACAGCCGGGGTCGGTCCTGGTAGCCGATCGCGAGCGCATCGCCGAAGCCCGCGGTCGTCACGAGCGCGGTGGGAACGCCGCGTCGCTCGAGCAGCGCATTGGTCGCGACGGTGGTACCGATGCGGATGACGTCGATCCTGGCGTCCGGCGTGCCATGCCGTTCGAGCAGCCCGCGGATCCCGGCAACGCCCGCATCGAGCGCCGTTTCGCGCTGTTCCGAGAGCCGCTTGTCGACGATCAGCTCGCCATCGGGAGCACATCCGATGATGTCCGTGAATGTGCCGCCGCGATCGATCCAGAACTGCCAGCCGCGCTTCCTGCTCATGGCCCCGCGAAAGCCTTCTGGAGCCGCGCGAGCGCGCCGCTCGCGAGACGCTCGCAGGCGTCGCGATAGCCGATGTCGATCGCGCGTTCGAAGGATTTCCAGTCGAGCAGGTCGAGGGACTCGAGCGCGGGTGTCAGCAGGAGATCCGTCTGGCTGCGCTGCAGCAGCGTTGCCGTCGCACTGTTGACCATGCCGCTCCGCCACAGGATCTGCAGGATGTTCGGCCGGCGGCGGAGGCCGCGCCGGCCGAACAGCAGATTCCACAGTGGCGGCGTTTCGGTCGCCTCGATGTCGGTCGTGAATGCCCGGTCGGCGCCGACGTCGACGCCGATGACCGGGCCGCGCCCCTTGGCGCGCATGACGTCCACCGGCAGGTTGTTCATCGCGCCGCCGTCTACGTACACCTCGCCCCCATGGAACACCGGTGGCAGCACGCCCGGGATCGCGACCGAGGCTCGCAGCCACCGCCATAGAAGTCCCTGCTGGTGAACGGCGATGCGCCCGGTCGTCAGGTTGGAGGACACGCAGAAGAACGGCAGCGGCAGGTCTTCGATGTCGATCTCGCCGAGTTCGCGCCGCAGCAGCTGACCGACCTTGCGGCCGGAGACGAGCGACACGAATGGCAGCGTGAAGTCGGAGAGCGGATTGGTGTCGACGAAGCTGCGGCGGAAACGCTGGATCAGTTCGGCGTCGGTCCAGTCGGCGGCCACGCCCGCAGCCAGGATGCCGCCCATGCTGGTGCCGCCGACGAGATCGATCGGCACGCCGTGTTCGCGCAGCGCCCGCACGACCCCGAGGTGCGCGAAACCGCGCGCGCCGCCGCCGGACAGCACGAGCCCGACCGCGCGCCCGGTCAGCAGTCTGACGACGCGCGCGTAATCGGATGCTCCCCGCAGGTGATGACAGGACACGCCGGGAAGCACCGCCTGCCAGCGCGCGGCCGCCCCATTGACGAACCCGCGCTCGTGTATCAGCAGGAGCTCCGTGCGGCGCGCGGCGCCATCGTTCCAGTCGATGCCGGGCCATGCCGTGGGAACGTCGCGCGCCCGTGCCGCGAGCAGCACGACGTCGGCCTGGCGCAGGCACAGGCGCGTCCAGGGACTGTCACCGGCGTCGGCGGCATAGACGACGAAATCATTGCGCGATTCGACCTCGTGGAACCATTGCGGGCTGTGGCGGCCCGCGCGCTGGCCGGTGACGAGGTCGACGCGGCCGAATCGCCCGAGTGCCGAGACCAGGTCGCCGGCTTGCGACGCCAGTTCGATGCCCTCGTCCTGGGGGATCAGCGCGAGCGTGCGGGGCGTGATGTGGCTTTCCCGATCCACGGCCGAACTCTCGATGCGCAGGACCGTCAGGCGCGCCAGCCGGAGGATCGCTTCCGGGTGACCGAGCAGCACACGCTCGAAGGCTTCCGCAGACAGCGTCGCGAGCTCGGAATCGCGCAGCGCCCGTACGGTCGCCGTGCGTGGACGCGATGCGATCAGCCCGATTTCGCCGACGCTTTCTCCGGCAGCCACGCGACCTATCAGTTCTCCGCCCGGCGCAAAGACGCCGAGGGAGCCGCTGACCACGTAATAGACGGAATCCGCTGGACTGCCGGCGTCGAACAGCAACCGTCCGCCGGGCAGCGAAATCCATTTGAGTTCCGAGACCGCGGCGTCCACGACTTCCCTGGGCAGCCCGGCAAACAACGGCAGCGCGGCCAGCATCGCCCAGGGATTGGCGCGCGGGTTGATCTGGGTCCGGTCATCGTCGGCATCCACGCCGGCTAGAATCGTGCATGGCCGCCGTCGACCGCAAGCAGCTCGAGCGCATCTGGAAGGCGGTTGCTGCGATTCCGCGCGGTCAGGTGGCCAGTTACGGTGAAATCGCGCGCCGCGCCGGCCTGCCGCGGCGCGCGCGCCTGGTCGGCCACGCACTGAAGATCGCGCCCGCATCGCTGCGCCTGCCGTGGCACCGGGTGCTGAATGCCGCCGGCAGGATCAGCCTGCCTGCGGGCTCGCGCGCGCACCGGCAGCAACGCGCGTTGCTGGAGCGGGAAGGGCTCGAGTTCCGGAACGGTCGCGTGGACCTCGCGGCCGTCGGCGGCGCGCCCGATCTCGATGAGCTTCTGTGGCGGCCGCGCCGGGACTGATAC
>JALYJS010000401.1 GCA_030799345.1 Pseudomonadota bacterium
GAGTACGGCTTCTCGCGCAGATCACCGACACGCCGCGCACCCGGTGCGATGAGCCAACGCTGCTCGCGGACGAGCTGGTCGCACGCCTCGGTGGCACGAGTGGCATCGTGCTCGAGCACACGCGCCAGCGTGTCGCCGCGGAAGTCGACACCACAAACAGCGGCTGCGGAGAGCAGCGAGCGCCGCTCGTCGTCGAGTCTATGAATGTA
Organism: Pseudomonadota bacterium; assembly: GCA_030799345.1. Classification (GTDB taxonomy): domain Bacteria; phylum Pseudomonadota; class Gammaproteobacteria; order Steroidobacterales; family Steroidobacteraceae; genus SCUD01. The sequence goes on from JALYJS010000401.1 coordinate 210, forward strand.
GTGGTCGATGATTGCCGTCAGGTCCTCGGGAACCGGCATGCTCGCCAAGGACACGGTATCCTCGCCATCACTGCCGCGCTGCCCGACATGCGCTATCACGTCGCTCGTCACCGAGGAGACAAAGAGCGGCACGCCGTCAGTACGCTCGTGCAACGCTCGCACGAAGCCTTCGTCGCCGGCCATCGAAGACGAATGCTCCGCGATGTACGCGGCGACCTCGGCCTCCGAGAACGGATCGAGCACGATTTCCTCGCACAGGCCCTGAAGACGCAGCTCATGCCGCACCGCGTTAAGTGGCTGATTGGAGACGATGACCTCGGTAAGTCTGAAGCTCGCCAGCCACATCAGGCGGGCGCCCGAGCGCCGGCGCGCGACATAGTCGATAAGCTGAATCGTCGCCCGGTCCGCCCAGTGCAGGTCCTCGGTGATCAGCAACAACGGGCGATGTTCGGTGTAGCGGTCGAGCAGCTCGCCCATCTCGCGCAGCATGCGCTCCGGACCGACGCCGGCGAGCTCACGCCGCAGGCTTTCGCGATCCTCCGCGGTCCCAAGCCAGGGCAGTTGCAAGAGCCAGGTCGGCGCCACGGAGCGCAACAAGTGTGGCAGGCTGTCGTCGGTGCGACATAGCTGCGCCAGCGCCTCGAGCACGGGCAGATAGGGCTCGCCGCCGCCGAAATGCTCCACGCAGTAGCCGCGAGCGCAGACTCCATCGCGTTGCCCGGCCAAAAAGCGCTCGATGAGCGTGGTCTTGCCGACACCTGGCGCGCCTGCGACCCAGACTACAGCTCGCTTGCCGCGGCTCGCACGTTCCCACGCACGCTGGAGGCGCGCGAGTTCTTCGGCGCGGCCTACGAACGCGTTTGCGCCGGAGTACTCTGTCTCTTGCTCTTCGTCCGGCGAAGGTGTCGCTGTCGCCCGGGCATCCACCTTGGCGATGAACCGATAGCCGCGACGCGCGACTGTTTCGATGAAGCGAGGCTCGCGCGAATCGTCTCCCAGTACGCTTCGCAGGTCGCTGATGGCGGTCTTCAGGACTGAGCTACTCACGAATCGGTGCCCCCAGACTGCGTCCAGGAGCGTGTCTTTTGTCAGCAGCGCGCCCGGCTGGCGGGCGAGCGCGCACAGAACACCGAATGGAGTCGGCGCCAGATCGATCGACTTTCCGCCACGCAACAACAGCGCATTGGCCTCGTCGAGTTCAAACTCGCCGAAGCGCACGCGCAGCGGGAGGGGGTCGGCGGGAGTCATGGGCGTGTAAGTTTGATCGTAAGTCAAAAGTTATCACGCTCACTGCGTGCCTTGCCCGAACTGTCAATGCCGGAAAAGAGCACCCCACCGGTTCGATTGGAGATGACAAGTACTGCAAGTGGTTGATAAATAAGTTCAACTTGCCGTTGATTGGATTTGATTGGAAGCCGGCAGTTCATGCTCTTGAAGGGGGATACGGAATTTGCGACTTTGACGGCTTGGGGAGTTCGCTGATGATTGGTTGAGCGTGAGGTCGGGCGAACTGGAATGGCAGTCAAAAGCTTTGTCACGCTCTGCGCGATTTATGGGAAACACAACTTTTCGCCGACCTCAGCTTTGCTTTAAACAGCAGCGCACCGCATTCGCGGTGTCCCTTGCTGTCTGTCTGTTTTGGGCGTTGTTGCTTCCGGACACGGCGCACGCCCTCGATCCAGATAAACGCATCACGCAGTACCTGCATACGTCCTGGCGAATTCAGGACGCGTCCTCGCCGGCCGGCATGTTCACGGTTGCGCAGACTTCCGACGGCTTCCTTTGGTTCTCCTCCTATTCCCCCGCGATCCACCGATTCGACGGAGTCCGGTTTCTTCCCTCGCACTTTCCGTACAAGGGCGGCGCCAGCAACAAGATATTTAAGGTCTTTAACAGTCGCGCCGGTGGGCTATGGGCAGTCGGCAGCCGCGAGATCGCTTACATCAAGGACGGGGCGGTCGTGTCCGACGTCCAGTTGGACGGCTTTTCGTCGTTCCAGAACCTGAGCGAGGATCCGGACGGTTCGCTGTGGGTTGTGCGGGCAGCCGCCAATATCGCGGACTCGGCTCTTTGCAACATTGCCGATGGCAAGGCCAAGTGTTTTGGCAAGGCAGATGGAGTACCCATCAGCCCGATCGATTCGATCTTGGCTGACGGAAAGGGCGGGTTCTGGCTCGGAGGGCAGACGACGCTCGTCCACTGGCGTGATGGCGTATCCGAGACGTACCCGATCGAGGCGCTGAGACCGAACGTTGGGCAGCACGGAGTCGTGAGCCTGGCCCTTGATCGAGATGGAACCCTGTGGGTCGGCATGCTCGCGGAAGGGCCCGGCCTGGGACTGGGACAACTGAAGGATGGCGTCGTCAAACCATTTATGACTCCCACGTTCGATGGAAGCAAGGTCGAGGTCTTCGCCATGACCTTCGATCGCGACGGCAACCTTTGGGTGGCCAGTCGAGGCAAGGGGCTGTATCGGATTCATGGCGACGTCGTGGACCACTATGGACGTACCGATGGCCTTTCCAGCGACTCGGTGAACCTTCTCTTCGAGGACAGGGAGGGCATCCTGTGGGCCGGGACATCGAATGGCGTAGACAGCTTTCGAGATCCACCCGTGACGTCCTTCTCTTCACTGGAGGGCTTGGGGAAAGATGCGGCGGCGGGGGTTCTGGCGACCCGTGATGGCTCGATCTGGGTTGCCAACGCAGGCTCGCTCGACCGCATCGCTGATGGCAGGGTCTCATCCATTCGGACGGGCGCAGGTCTACCGGGTCACCAGGTCACCTCTTTGCTCGAAGACCGCGCCGGCAACTTGTGGGTGGGAGTGGACGACTCGCTATATGTGCTCAAGGACGGGCGCTTCGACCGCATTGCCGGTGCCGATCAGAAACCGCTCGGAATGGTAATGGGGATCAC
>JALYJS010000414.1 GCA_030799345.1 Pseudomonadota bacterium
CGCAGGCCCCGCGCCGACGACCAGAACGTCGCAATGCGCATGACGGGTGGCGTACCGGTCCGGATCGGGCAATGACGGCGCGCGTCCGAGACCTGCGGCCCGCCGGATCAGCGGTTCATACAGTGCAGCCCAGGCGGCGCGCGGCCACATGAAGGTCTTGTAATAGAACCCGGCCGGGAAAAGCGGCGACAGCCGGTCGTTCGCGCGACCCAGGTCGAAACGCAGGCTTGGCCAGCGGTTCTGCGATTCGGCGCAGAGACCGTCGTAGAGTTCCACCTGTGTCGCACGCAGATTCGGTGTGCAACGCGCCGCATCTCGGCGCACGGTCACGAGCGCACTGGGCTCCTCCGCGCCGGCCGTCAGAATGCCGCGTGGACGATGGTATTTGAACGATCGCGCGACCAGGTGCACGCCATTCGCGAGCAACGCGGAGGCCAGCGTGTCGCCGGCCAATCCCTCGTACGCCGCCCCATCGAATGTGAAGCGCAGGCGACGCGCCCGGTCTACCCGGCCGCCGCTCGCCGTACGAAACGCCGTCATTTTTCGCCACCCGCGATGGCATCATTCAGCGGCGGCCGTTCACCAATCTTGTAGGTCGCTGCAAACTGGTCGGTCGTTGTGTCGCGGAGCGCATTGAAGAACCGGCCGCAGCCGTTCAGGTGGCGCCAGCGCTCGGCGTGAAGCCCGCGCGCGTTATTCCGCACATATAAATAGTCTGCCCACTGCTGGTCGGACTGCTCCGCGGGCACAAGCGGCCGCGCGAGATGGGCCTGGCCGCCATAAGCGAACTCTAGTTCGGGCCGCTTGCCGCACCAGGGGCAGTCGATCAGCAGCATCGTGCGCTCAGTGGGCGACCGCGGCGGCCGCGGCCTCGTCGATCAGTGCGCCGTCGCGGAATCGCTCGAGCGTGAATGGCGCATTGATCGGATGCGGCTCGCCGTGCGCGATGGTCCAGGCAAAGACGTGCGCGGACCCCGGCGTCGCCTTGAATCCGCCGGTGCCCCAGCCGCAGTTTACGTACAACCCGGGCACCGGCGTCCTGCCGATGATCGGCGAACGGTCCGGCGTCACATCCACGATGCCGCCCCAGTTGCGCAGCATCCGCAGGCGGCGGAACGCCGGGAACAGCTCGCAGATCGCCTCCAGCGTATGCATGTTGACGTGCAGCGCGCCGCGCTGCGTATAAGAGGTGTAAGCATCCGTGCCCGCGCCGATCACGAGCTCGCCCTTGTCCGACTGGCTGATATAGGCGTGAACGCTGTTCGACATCACCACGCAGGGGAAGACCGCCTTGACGGGCTCCGACACCAGCGCCTGCAGTGGAAAACTCTCGAGCGGCAACTGCACGCCCGCGAGGCCCATCACGACACTGGAGTTTCCGGCCGCGACGACCCCGACCCGGGGCGTGCGGATCAGGCCGCGCGTGGTCTCGAGTGCCTCGACACCGCCATTCGTGCCACGACGGATGCCGGTGACTTCGCAGTTCTCGATGATGTCCACGCCGAGCGCATCGGCCGCGCGGGCATAGCCCCAGGCGACGGCGTCGTGGCGCGCGGTGCCGCCGCGCCGCTGCAGCGCGGCGCCGAGTACCGGATAGCGGATGTTCACTTCGATGTTGAGCGGCGGGCAAAAGGTCTTGGCTTCGGGGGGCGTCAGCCACTCATTGTCGACGGCGTTACAGCGATTGGCATGCACATGCCGCTTCAATACCTGCACGTCGTGCACCGTGTGCGCGAGCATCATCACGCCGCGCGGCGAGAACATGACGTTGTAGTTCAGGTCCTGCGACAGGTGTCCCCACATCTGGACAGCGTGGTCATAGAGCCGCGCGCTTTCGTCGAACAGGTAATTCGACCGGATGATCGTCGTGTTGCGGCCGGTGTTGCCGCCGCCGATCCAGCCCTTCTCGACCACCGCGATATTCGTGAGTCCGTGCTCGGCGGCGAGGTAGTACGCAGTGCCGAGTCCATGGCCGCCGCCGCCGACGATGACGGCGTCATAAGATGCCTTCGGTTCCGCCCTCCGCCATTGCTCCCGCCAGCCGCGATGTCTGCCAAGACTGCGCCATAGCAACTGCATCCCGGACCACGATTGCCGCTTCACGTCGCCCGGCCTTACGTTTTGAGGTCCCGGTTCTCCGGGTCGTAAGGCGAGTCGACCAGCACGGTCGCTGATTTTCTTTCGCCCAGAATTTCGATCTGCAGGCGCGTGCCGACCGCTGCATGAGGCGTCTTTACGTAACCGATCGCGAGGCTCTTGCCGAGCACATGTCCGTAATAGCCGGAGGTCGCGCGACCGATCATCGTGCCGCGTTCGTCGAACAGCGGCTCGTTGCCGAGCGGGTCGGCGTCCCCGACATCGTGGCATTCCACGGTCACGAACCTGTTCGGCACACCGGCGTCGAGTTGCTGCTGCAGCGCTTCCCGGCCGATGAACTCGCCCTTGCCCATGCGCACGAAGCGATCGAGGCCGGCCTCGAAGGGCGTGTAGTCGGGCGTCAGGTCAAGGCCCCACATGCGATAGGACTTCTCCAGGCGCAGCGATTCCATCGCGCGCATGCCGGCCATGCCGATGCCGTGCTCCTCGCCCGCCGCGAACAGGGCGTCGAACAGGTGATGCGCGTACTCGATCGGAAAATGCAGTTCCCAACCGAGGGCGCCGACGAAATTCACGCGCAGCAGATGGACATCGGTCGCCAGCCCCACTTCGCCGGTCTGCGCGCTGAGCCAGGGAAACGCCGCGTTGTCGAGCGCGAGATCGGTCAGTTTCGCCAGCACCTCGCGCGAGAGCGGCCCGGCCAGCACGAAGCAGCCGCGGCTGGTCGTGATGTTGCGAAGCGTCACCGAGCCGTCGGCGGGCAACCTCTTCTGCAGGTAATCCGTGTCGTAGCGCTCCGCGGCGCCGGCGCTCACCACGTAGAAGCGCTCCTCGGCCAATTTCGTGATGGTGAACTCGGAGCGAATGCCGCCGCTGCGGGTCAGCGCATGACTGAGCGCCATGCGTCCGATCTTTGCCGGTACCTTGTTGGCGACCAGATTATCCAGCCAGGCCTCGGCTCCCGGCCCGGACACCTCGTGCTTCGTGAACGGCGTCAGGTCGATGACGCCCACCTGCTCCCGGATGCGACGGCACTCGGCACCGACGTGCTCGAAATAATTGGAGCGGCGGAAACTCCATTCGTCTGCGGGCTTGACGCCTGAGGGCGCGAACCAGTTGGCGCGTTCCCAGCCATAGCGCTGGCCGAACACGGCGCCCATGCGCTTCAACTTGTCGTAGACCGGGCTCGTTTTGGCAGGCCTCGCGTCCGGCCGTTCCTCGTCCGGGAAATGAATGACGAAAACGTTGCGGTAAGTCTCCTCGTTCTTCTGCACAACGTAACGCTTGCTGGTGTACGGCCCGAAGCGGCGCGGTTCGACCGCCAGCATGTCGATGCCGGGCTCGCCCTCGACGATCCACTCGGCCAGCTGCCAGCCCGAACCGCCGGCCGCGGTGATGCCGAAGCTGTGGCCCTCGTTGATCCACAGGTTGCGCACGCCCCAGGCGGGACCGACCATCGGGCTGCCATCCGGCGTATAGGAGATCGGCCCGTTGACGATATCCTTGATGCCGCAGTTCTCAAGCGCCGGCACGCGCCGTTGCGCGGCCTCCACATGCGGCAGCAAGCGCTCGATGTCGCCATCGAACAGGCTCTTGCCGAACCAGTCGGGGACGCCGTCGGCGAAGCGCGCCGGCGCGCCGGATCCGTAGGGACCGAGGATCCAGCCGAGACGCTCTTCGCGCAGGTAATACGACTTGTCCGACTCGCGCAGCACCGCGAGCTCGCGCCCGCCGGCCTGGCGATACTGTTTCAGTTCCGCCGACTCGTCATAGACGATGTACTGATGCTCGACCGGGATAGCGGGCACGTTGATCCCGAACAACTTACCGGTCTGGCGGGCGTAGTTGCCGGTCGCGCAGACGACATGCTCGGCGACGATGTCCCCTTTGCTGGTCTTCAGCAGCCACTCCCCGGAACGCGTGCGTGACGCCGCGGTGACTTCGGTCTGCTCGTGGATCCCGGCGCCCAGCGCGCGGGCGCCCTTGCGCAGCGCCATCGTCAGGTCGGCGGGCGCGATGTGCCCGTCGTCCGGATGATAGAGGGCACCGACGATCGCGGGCGTCTCGGCATCGCCGCCGAGTTCGACCAGCGGCCAGATTTCCTTGACCTCGCGCGGGCTGATGACCTGGAACGGCACGCCGATCGTGTTCGCCGTGCCGCAGTACTTCTGGTATTCGTCCATGCGTTCGCGGCAGGTCGCGAGCCGCAGGTTGCCGGTCACGTGGAAGCTGACATCCTGGCCGGTCTCGGCCTGCAACCGCTTGTACAGATCGACCGAGTATTTGTGCAGCTGCCCGACCGTGTAGCTCAGATTGAAAAGTGGCAGCAGTCCCGCGGCATGCCAGGTGGAGCCGGCAGTCAGTTCCGCGCGCTCCAGCAGCACGACATCCGACCAGCCCTTGTGCGCCAGGTGATACAGGGTGCTCACGCCCACGACGCCGCCGCCGATCACGACCACCCGCGCATGCGTTTTCATCTGCTGCATCCCCCTCATCCCGCCCCCGGCAGTGTAGCCGCTGGCGCGCGGGCGGCCGCCCCAAAAGCGACAGCTTTATGTCGGAATCAGACATCCCGGGCCGTGCCGGTGGCATACTGAAATACCATGCGAGAGCACGCCGACGGCGTCGATCCGCCCGCTGCCCAGCCGGCGCCAGCTGCCCAGCCCAGGTCCCGGTACGCCTTCCTGACCCTGCCGAATTACACGCTGATCGCGGTATCGAACGCGGTCGAGCCCTTGCGCATGGCCAACCGGGTGGTCGGCCAGTCCGTTTATGAATGGTCGATCGTCAGCCTCGACGGCCGCCCGGTGATGGCCAGCAGCGGCCTCGATATCGCGCCCACCATCGCGCTCGACAAGCTGGGCAAGGTGGACATCCTGTTCGTCTGCGGCGGGATCAACGTCCGCGACGCCGTGTCGGCGCCGCTGCTCACTGCGCTGCGCCGTGTCGCGGAGCGGCGCATCGCGCTCGGCGGCCTGTGCACCGGCGGATATGCGCTGGCGCGCGCGGGGCTGCTCGACAATTACCGCGCCACCATTCATTGGGAGAATCTGCCGGCGCTGCGGGAGGAATTCCCGCGCGTGCAGATCAATGACCAGCTTTTCAGCGTCGATCGCGATCGCTACACCTGTTCTGGCGGTACCGCCCCGCTCGATCTCATGCTGAACCTGATCCAGTTGAAGCACGGCCTGCGCATCTCGCAACGCGTGTCCGAGCAGTTCGTGCTCGAGCGGGTGCGCAGCGACCAGGACCGCCAGTACGTTCCCCTGCGTGCGCAGATCGGCGCGTCGCATCGCAGCATGATCAAGGTGGCCCAGCTCATGGAGGAGCACATCGAGAAACCGCTGTCGCTGGACCGGATCGCGCGCACGACCGGCTTGTCGCGGCGGCAGATCGAGCGGCTGTTCAAGCGCCACCTCGACTGCGTGCCGAAGCGGTATTACCTCGAGATGCGGCTGCGCCGGGCGCGCGAGCTCTTGCTGCAGACCGCGATGCCGATAATGGACGTCACCACCTCCTGCGGCTTCAAGTCCCCGCCGCACTTCTCCCGGTGCTACCGCAACCAGTTCGGGCATCCGCCGAGCGCGGAGCGGCGAGTGCCCAAGGCGATGGCGCCCGCTCCGCAGGCGCTGCGCCAGGGCTTGTCGCAGGCAGACATGTCCTTGTCGCGAAGTGGCCAGTGAGCCCGCGGTCCCCCGCATACCATCAGCGCTCGGACACGACCGGAGATGACCCGAATGGCTGACGCTGCGGAGGGCGAATTCGACCTGCGGACGCTCGACGACACGGAGCTCGCCGAACAGGTTCACGACGACCTTTATAACGGCCTGAAGGCCGAGGTCGAGGAAGCCACGCGCATCTTCCTCGAGCGCGGCTGGGCGCCGGAACGCGTGCTCAATGAGGGGCTGGTCGAGGGCATGCGCATCGTCGGCATCGACTTCCGCGACGGCATCCTGTTCGTGCCGGAAGTGCTGCTCGCCGCCAACGCCATGAAGGGCGGCATGGAGATCCTGCGTCCGCTCCTCGCCGAAACCGGCGTCGAGCCGATCGGCAAGATCGTGATCGGCACCGTCAAGGGCGACATCCACGACATCGGCAAGAATCTAGTCTCGATGATGCTCGAAGGCGCGGGCTTCGAGGTCATCGACATCGGCATCAACAATGCGGTCGAGAAGTACCTGGCCGCGCTCGAGCAGCACCAGCCCGACTTCCTCGGCATGTCGGCGCTGCTGACGACGACCATGCCCTATATGAAAGTCGTGATCGACACGCTGAAAGAGAAGAACCTGCGCGATAAATACATCGTGCTGGTCGGCGGCGCGCCGCTCAACGAGGAGTTCGGCAAGGCCGTCGGGGCAGACGCCTATTGCCGCGACGCCGCCGTCGCCGTCGAGACCGCGCAGGCGCTGATCAAGCGCAAGCACA
>JALYJS010000417.1 GCA_030799345.1 Pseudomonadota bacterium
CGGTCGGCGTCATGCAGACGGCCGAGGCGCTCGAGCGCATCGCCGCGGAGCTTGCCGAGGACAACCAGGCGGAGGGCGTGCGCTACCTGGAGGTGCGCTTCGCGCCGCAGCTGCACGTGCGGACCGGGCTCGACGCGATCCAGGTGCTGGCGGCGGTGGACCGTGGCCTGCGCCGCGCGCGCGATGCCTTCAACCGCCGGCCGGAGATGGTCGCGGGCCGCGAGCCGCCCTTCGAGTACGGCATCATCTGCTGTGCGCTGCGGATGTTCGGTGTCGGCTTCAGCCAGCACTACGACACGCTGCTCGCGGCACACCCGTTCACGCGCCCGAAGGATATCTTCGCCATTGCGTCGCTCGATATCGTGCGCGCGGCGGTGATCGCGCGCGACTCGCTCGGCTTGCAGGTCGTGGGCTTCGACCTTGCGGGTGAGGAGCAGGGCTATCCGGCGAGCGCACACAAGGAAGCCTTCGAATACGCGCACAAGCACTTCCTGAAGCGCACCGTGCACGCGGGCGAGGCCTATGGCCCGGAATCCATCTTCCAGGCGATCACCGACCTGCACGCGGACCGCATCGGCCACGGCACCTACCTGCTCGAGGCGCAGGAGATCCGCGACCCGGAGATCGAGGATCGCGACCTCTACGTGGAGAAACTAGGCAACTACATCGCCGACCGGCGCATCACGCTCGAGATCTGCCTGACCAGCAACCTGCAGACGAATCCCGCGATGAAGGCGCTGAGCGACCACACCTTCAAGAAGCTGCGCGCGGCGCGCATCTCGACCACGCTCTGCACCGACAACCGGTTGATGAGCAACACGACGGTGACGAATGAGCTGATGCTCGCGGTGCAGCACCTCGGCCTCGACCGGCATGACCTCAAGTCGATCGTCATCTACGGCTTCAAGCGCAGCTTCTGGCCGGGCGATTACCTCAGCAAGCGCCAGTACGTGCGCCAGGTGATCGACCACTACGACGCCGTCGAGAAGAAGTTCGCCGGATGAGCGAGGGCTGGTCGTCGGCGCTGAAGCGCTGGCTTGACGCGGGCGTGGTGGACGCCGCCACCGCCGAGCGTATCCGCTCATTCGAGGCTTCCCACGGCGGCGTGCACAGCCAGGGGCGGATGACGCTGATCGCGTTCTCGCTCGGTGCGCTGCTGCTCGCGGCAGGTATCCTGCTCTTCGTCGCGGCGCACTGGGACAGAATGTCGCCGGGCGGGCGTTTCTCCCTGGTGCTCGCGCTGATCGCGGTCCTGCACGCGGGCGGCGCCCTGGCCTCGCGCTCGAGCCCGGGGCTGTCGGCGACCTTGCATGCGGTCGGCACGGCGGCGTTCGGCGCCGGCATCTATCTCGCCGGCCAGATTTTTCACATGGCGGAGCACTGGCCGGCGGCGCTCATGCTCTGGTCCATCGGCGCGGCGGTGGGCGTGATCCTGCTGCGACAGTGGCCGCAGGTGTTGTGGCTGGCTGTCCTTGTGCCGGCCTGGCTCTGGGGCGAGTGGACTGCGGCCCAGCCGCCGCACGCCGTGTGGCGTGGACTGACGCCGGTAGCCGTCGGCATTTTCCTGCTGACCTGCGCTTACCTCATGGCGAAGCCCGCGGCGTCGACCGAGCGCTGGCGCCGCGCACTTGCCTGGCTCGGCGCGATCGCGTTGATTCCTTCCGGCATTGCGCTCGCGATGTCGAACGACGTCGACTGGACGATGTTCGGCGTGCAGTACACGGAAGTGACGGGACTGCCGCGGATCGTTGCTTGGTCGATCGCGATCGCGCTGCCTTTGGCGCTGGCGTGGTTCCTGCGCGGGCGCGAAGCCGTGTGGTTGCTGGCGGCCCTCGCCTGGGCACTCGTGCTGATGCAGGTCTCTCCGCGCTCGGATTCCGGCGAGCTCGCGATGTACGGCCTGCTCACGCTCGGCGCGGTGGGCATCGTGTTCTGGGGGCTTCGCGACAAGCAACGCCTTGCGATCAACGTCGGCGTCCTCGCCTTTGCGATCGCGGTGCTCGGGTTCTACTTCTCGAGCCTGTACGACAAGCTCGGCCGTGCGCTCGGCCTCATCGGCATCGGCGTGCTCTTCATCGGTGGCGGCTGGCTGCTCGAGCGTGCGCGCCGACGGCTGATCGCGCGCCTGCAGGCGGGACGGCCGTGACGCCGTTCGCACGCGGTTTGCTGGTCGGCGCGATTCAAGTGCTGCTCGTCGCGGGCATCGGCGCGAAATTCCTGGTCGAGCGCTCGAGTTACCCGCGGCTCTGGGTCGAGACTGCGCCTTACGATCCGGACATGCCGATCCGCGGCCGTTACGTGAACATCGCGCTGCTCGTGGACGCTGACCGCAACGCTCCGAACGCTGGTCGTGACCGCGCGCCGAACATGTTCCTCGCCCGGCTAGAAGCTCGCGGTGACCGGCTCGTCGCCGTCCAGGATGACGACAACGGGACGCATTGGGTGCGCAGCGGCACCTGTGGCGGCGAAGCATGCTGGCAACTTGCGGAACCGCTCGCGTATTTCATCCCGGAGCACGCGACAGATCCTTCGCGGCAGCCGGAAGGTTCGACACTCTGGGCCGAGGTCACGTTGCCACCGAAGGGTGCGCCGCGGCCGATCCGGTTGGGCGCGAAACAGGGCGAGTCGATCGAGCCGATCGCGCCCTAGATCTCCACTTCCGTCGCGAGCACCACGACGCGCTTGGTCGGCATGCGGAAGAACTCCGCAGCCTGCGCGCTCCTGCGCTGCATCCAGGCAAAGAGGCGCATTTTCATGCCGGCGATGCCGTGGCGCGTGCGGGCACGCACCAGGTGCCAGCCGAGGAAGAACGTGCAGTCGTCGTCGATCCGCAGCCCTCGTCGCGCCGCACCTGCGAGTGCTACAGCGACGTCCGGCGTCTCCATGAAGCCGAAACGCGCGTGCACGAGGTGGATACCCGGGAACACCTCCTCGGGGTAGCTGCGCGACACCACGTCCTGACGCGGCGTGCGCTGGATCTCGAGGTTGAGGATCACGATATTCTCGTGGCACACGCGGTTATGTTCGAGGTTCCGCAGCATCGCCGTCGGCACGAAGCCCTGGTGGCTGACCAGGAACACGGCAGTGCCGGGCACTCGTGCGACGCCCCGCAGCAGCTTCGGCAGATCGGCGAGCGGCACGGCGCGGCGCTGCAACTCCGCGCGCAGCAAGGCGCGGCCGTCGCGCCAGGTGACGAACACGGCGAACATCGCGGCCGAGAGCGCGAGCGGAATCCAGC
>JALYJS010000419.1 GCA_030799345.1 Pseudomonadota bacterium
CTGCCGGAACTGCCCGATGCGAAGGCGGCCCGGCTCGTGCGCGAACACGGCCTGTCCGAGTACGATGCGGGCGTGCTGACGGCGAGCCGCGAGCTGGCCGCTTACTACGAGCAGGTCACGGTCGGCATGGACGGTGAATGGAAGCTCGCCGCAAACTGGGTCATGGGTGAGCTGTCCGGTTTCCTGAATCGCGATGGCGTGGAAATCGGCGAGTCCCGGGTCGAGGCGCCACGGCTTGCCGGTCTCCTGAAGCGCATCGTCGACGGGACGGTTTCGGGAAAACTCGCCAAGGACGTGTTCGAGGCCATGTGGGACGAAGGCAAGGACGCGGACGCCGTCATCGAAGCACGCGGCCTGCGTCAGATCACGGATACGGGCGAGATCGAGCGCGTCATCACCGAAGTCATGGCGGCAAATCCGCGCCAGCTCGCCGATTATCGCTCGGGCAAGGACAAGCTCTTCGGTTTCTTCGTCGGGCAGGTCATGAAGGCGACTGCCGGCAAGGCGAATCCGGCACAAGTCAACGAATTGCTGAAACGCCTGCTCGCGGGGCCATGACCGCTCCGGGCGACCTGTTGCATCGTTTCCTGTTCGAGGATCTGCCGGTCCGCGGGCACCTGGTGCGTCTTGACGCGAGCTGGCGCGCCGCGATCGAGCATCACGACTATCCGCGGGCCGTCAGCGACCTGCTCGGCGAAGCGATGGCCGCCGCGGTGCTGATGGCCGGCGCACTGAAATTCGAAGGCCGGCTGGCACTGCAGTTCGAAGGCAGGGGACCGGTTCGGCTGATGCTTGCGCAGTGCACGCACCGGCACGCAATCCGCGGCGTCGCCCGGCATGAAAGACTTCCGGAGGGGCCCGGCGGCATCGGGCTGTTCGGCGACGGCCAGCTTGCCGTCACCATCGAGCAGCTGGAAGGCGGCGACCGCTACCAGGGTGTCGTGCCGCTCGACCGGCCAATCCTGGCGGAATGTCTCGATCAGTATTTCGCGCGCTCCGAGCAGCTGCCGACGCGCTTCCTGCTGGCTGCGACGCCCGGCCGCGCGGCCGGCCTCATGTTGCAGCGGGTGGCGGCGGGAGACGCCGGTACGCCTGACGAGCAGGCGGCGGCGGACGACGCGTGGCGCCGCATCGGGCTCCTTGCCGCCACGGTATCGCCGCAGGAGCTGCTCGAGACACCCTCCCGGCAGCTGCTCGGCCGGCTGTTCGCCGAGGACGACATCCGGCTGTTCGAGGGTACGCCGGTCTTCTTCCAGTGCAGCTGTTCGCGCGAGCGGGTCGCGGGAATCCTGCAATCGCTCGGGGCCGAAGAAGTGCGGTCGCTGCTGCAGGAGCGCGGTGACGTCGAGGTGCGCTGCGAGTTCTGCAACCGCGCCTGGCGCTTCGACGCAGTAGACGTTGCAGCGCTCTTTTCGGCGGGTGCGCCGCAGCAGGCGCCGCGCGCGCTGCAGTGAGGTCCGGTCAGGGCTTGCGATGCGCGGCGAAAGACAGCCGGTCGAGCACGCCGAGCAGCAAAGCCGAAACCACGAAGGTCAGGTGCAGGATCACGTACCACATGATCTTGTCGTTCGGCGTATCGTGCGCGTTCATGAAGACCCGTAGCAGGTGAATGGACGAGATCGCGACGATCGAAACCGCCACCTTCAGCTTCAGCGTGCCGGAGTCGAGCTTCGAGAGCCACGCCGGCGTGTCGCCGCTGGTCTCGACGTCGATACGCGAGACAAAATTTTCGTATCCCGAGAACATCACCATGACTATCAGGCTGCCGACCAGTACCAGGTCGATCATCGCGAGCACGGTGAGGACCAGGTCCGCTTCCACCAGCGTCGTCACCTGGACGATGACGTGGTAAGCCTCCTGGAAGAACTTGATGCCTAGCACGATGAGCGCGAGAGACAGGCCCAGATAGAGCGGGGCGAGCAGCCAGCGGCACGCGAATAACAGCCGTTCCAGCGTCTTTTCGACCATGCGCAGACTATACTCGATCGAATGTACGAGCGTCCCCCGGTGCAGGTGTCGTTTGAGTTCTTCCCCCCGAATGACGAGACCATGGAGCGTACGCTCTGGTCTTCCATCGAGCGGCTGGCGCCGCTCGCCCCGCGGTTCGTTTCCGTCACATATGGCGCGGACGGCTCGACGCGCGACCGTACGCACCGGGTCGTCAGCCGCGTGCAGCGCGAAACCCGGCTCACCGGGGCACCGCACCTGACCTGCATCGGCGCGAGCCGCCGGGAGATACTGGACGTGGCGCGCCGCTACTGGGATGAAGGCATTCGCCACATCGTCGCTTTGCGCGGCGATCCGCCGGCCCGCGCCGGTAGCTATGTCCCGCGCAGTGACGGATTCGCTCATGCCGCGGATCTGGTAGCCGGCCTGCGATCGGTCGCCCCGTTCGAGATTTCGGTCGCCGCATTCCCCGAAACCCATCCGGAGGCGGTCGACGCCGGCCAGGACCTCGACAACCTGAAGCGCAAGCTCGACGCCGGCGCGGCGCGTGCGATCACGCAGTTCTTTTTCGACACCGAGCACTATCTGCGCTTCCGCGATGCCTGCGGCGCATGCGGAATCACCGCGTCGATCGTGCCGGGCATCCTGCCGATCACCCGTTTTCCGCAGCTGTTGCGATTTGCCGAGCGCGCAGGCGCGAGCGTGCCGGCCTGGCTGGTCGAGCGTTTCGACGGGCTCGATGACGATCCAGAGACGCGCAAGATGATCGCCGCCTCCGTCGCGATTGAGCAGGTCGCGCGCCTGCGACGCGAAGGCGTGGACGAGTTCCATTTCTACACGTTGAACCGCGCCGAGCTGACTTTTGCGATCTGCCACGCACTGGGTTTGCGGCCGCGATGAGTGAGTCGAGGCAGGCCCGTATCGTCGCGCTGCGGCAGGCGCTCTGCGAGCGGATCCTGGTACTGGACGGCGCCATGGGCACGATGATCCAGCAGAGCCGGCCGGCTGCAGCGGACTTCCGCGGCGCCCGATTCGCCGACTGGCCGCGCGAGCTCGAAGGCGCGAACGACCTGCTGTCGCTGACGCAGCCCCGGCTCATCGATTCGATTCACCGGCGGTATCTCGAGGCCGGCGCGGACATCATCGAGACCAACACATTCAATGCGAGCGCGCCGTCGCTGTCGGACTACGGGCTCGAGAATTTCGTCGCGGAGATCAATCTGGAGTCCGCGCGCATCGCGCGCCGCGCCGCCGATGACGTCGCTGCACGCGACGGCCGGCCCCGCTTCGTCGCCGGTGCGCTCGGACCGACCAGCCGCACGGCCTCGCTGTCGCCCGACGTCAACGATCCGGGGTTCCGTAACACCGGGTTCGAGGAGCTGCGCGCGACCTATGCTACGGCGGCGCGGGCGCTTATCGAGGGTGGGGCGGACCTGCTGATCGTCGAAACCATCTTCGACACGCTGAATGCCAAGGCGGCGCTCTACGCGATCAGCGAGCTGTTCGACGAGCTGGGATTCGAACTGCCGGTCATCGTGTCCGGAACCATCACGGACGCCTCCGGGCGTACGCTGTCAGGCCAGACCGTGGAAGCGTTCTGGAACTCGGTCCGCCACGTCAAGCCGCTGGCGATCGGTCTCAACTGCGCGCTTGGCGCGCGCCAGCTCCGGCCTTACGTCGAGGAGCTCGGCCGGATCGCCGACACCTATGTCTGCGTGTACCCGAACGCCGGGCTGCCCAACGCATTCGGCGAATACGATGAACAGCCCTGCGAAACGGCGGCCCAGCTCGGCGAATG
>JALYJS010000426.1 GCA_030799345.1 Pseudomonadota bacterium
ATAGCGACGCGCTGCTCCTGCCCGCCGGACAACTCCTTGGGCTTGTGCCGTGCGCGGTCTTCCAGTCCGACGACCTGCAGCGCAATCGCGACGGATTTGCGCCGCTGCGCGGCCGACAGTTCCGTCAACAGCAACGGCAGTTCGACATTTCGTTCCGCCGTCAGCACCGGCATCAGGTTGTAGAACTGGAACACGAACCCGACATTCCGCGCGCGCCACCTGGCGAGCCGGGATCCGGATAATTGATCGATGCGCTGGCCGTCAACCAGGATTTCGCCGGCCGTTGGGCGGTCGAGTCCGCCAATCAGGTTGAGTAACGTGGTCTTGCCGGACCCGGACGGACCCATCAGCGCGACGAAATCCCCGCGCGGGATGTCCAGGGTCAGGCGATGCAGCACTTCAACAGTCTGCTTGCCGCGTTGATAGGACTTGTCGACGCTTCGCACCTGCACCAATGCTTCGTTCATCGTCCGCCTCGCTTCATTCCCTGACGGCGACCGCGTCGCCGTCGATCAGCTCTGCCGGGGGATCGACGATGACCGGATCGCCCGCCACGACGCCCGCCTGGACTTGCCGGCTGTCGCCGGATAAGCCGCCAAGCCTGACGGCACGTCGTTCCGCGCGACCGTCGCGCATCAGGAATACGATGTCCGTGTCGCCATCCTGCCGGATCGCCGACACCGGAACGAGCACGCCGCGTGGCGGCGGTGAGCCACCGCCCTCGGCAGCACGCCCGCGTTCTTCCAGGAAAGCAACGCGCACGCCCATCTCCGGCACGATGCGCGGGTCCTTGGTGACCAGCGCAATACGCACTTTGACCGTCGCCTTCGAGCGATCGGCGGTCGGTACGATGGCAATCACCTCGGCCGGGATACGCCACTCCGGATAAGCATTCAGGACGGCTTCGACCTGCTGGCTCGCCTGGACCCGGTTGATGTAAGCCTCGCTGACATCCACCTGGATCTCGAGCGATTCCATATCGACGATCGTACCGATGCCGGTGCGGATCGAGCCGCCGCCCGCGGACACCGGCGAAATCATTTCGCCCGGTTGCGCCGCCTTGACCGTCACGACGCCCGCGAAGGGTGCGCGAACTATCGTATTGTCGAGTTGCACGCGCGCGGCCTGCAGCGACTGTTGGGCGACGCGGACGGCGCTGCCCTGGCTTGCGACCCGCGCCCGCCAGGCTTCGGCCTCGGTGCGGGCGAGATCGACTGTCGCGACGCTGGTCAGCTTGCGTTCCGAGAGTTCCTGCTGGCGACCCAGCACGCGTTCCGCATTGGCGCTCGCCGACACGGCCTCTGCCTCCTGCGAGCGTGCAGCTTCGAGCTGCGCGATCCGAAGTTGCACCTCCACCAGGGCCTCGGCGTCGTCCAGCGTCGCGAGGATGTCGCCGGCTTCCACGCGCTGGCCTTCCTCGATGCGCACGTCGCGCACCTTGCCCGTGATCTTGGCGGAGACGGTCGCCTGCCGGCGCGCCGTGACATAGCCCGTTGCATCGAGCACGGACGTCCCGGCGCCGGTCGAGGGTAACGCGCGCGCGCTCGCGACGGTGACCTCGATGGCAGGATCGCGCGCGATCAGCCATATCGCGGCGACAGCGATCGCGGCCACCGCAATCGCCAGGCCGATCCACAGCCGGGTGCGCGACGGCGACTCCTCCGGCGGAGCATCCCGGTCGATGCGAAGTTGCTTCAGCAGTTCGGATTTGTCCACGCGTTCCTGCCGCGTTCGACCGCAAGGGGCGAGAGTCTGCCACAGTCGCCGTACCGGCCGCCGCCTTGACAACGCTCAATCAGCGCGCCAGCGGAACCCCGTCGCAGCGATCGCCAGAAACACGACGGCCATGACCAGCAGCAGCCCGAGCTGCGGCCACACTTCGGGCAGTCCCGCACCGTCCAGCATCACGGCGCGGGCGGCATTCAGCATCTGTGTCAGCGGCAGGGCTTCCGACGCGATGCGCAGCCATGCCGGTGCGCCTTCGAGGGAAAACCATACGCCGGACAGCAGCATCATCGGCCAAGACGCCATATTGATGACGCCGTTCGCGAGTTCTTCGCTCCTGAACCGCGCCGCCATCAGAAAGCCAAGCGCGATCATCGCCAAAGCGCCGGCAATCGCGATCAGCAGGAGCAGCAGTACACTGCCTTCGTTGCGGAACGGGATGGCGAGCGTGAGCGCGCCATACAGGACCGCGGTCACGGTCACCGTCAACAGCAGGCGTGACAGGATCTGCGCGCCGCCGAACTCGAGCGCGGTCACCGGCGTCGCGGACAGGCGTCGCAGGAATCCGGTTTTTCGGTACCGGACGACCACGTAGCCGACGCCGAACAGGCAGCTGAACATCATGTTCATGCCGAGAATGCCCGGCAACAGCCAGTCCACGTAGCGCACTGCGGCGCCGGTCACCGGCTGGCGGATCGCCTGACCGGGCGCGGATTCGAGCAGCAGTTTCTCCGCCAGGTAGCCCTTCGGGGAGTCCGTGTTGACCCAGTAGCGCGTGCCGTCGCGCAGGTCGAGCAGCAGGTCGGCCTGATGACGCTCTACCTTGCGCACGGCGTCGTCCAGGCCA
>JALYJS010000428.1 GCA_030799345.1 Pseudomonadota bacterium
ATCGCCCCCCGGCTGAAGCCGCGTGCCCCGGAGGCACTCGGGCTGTCCGTCACGTAGAGCAGCCATTCGTCGATCCGCAGGTCGCGATGGAACCAGATTGCGTGGTCGATGGAGGCCATCTGCAGCTGCATGAACGACACGCCGTGCGGCAGCGTCGCCGTGTCGAGCAGGTGGTAATCGGACACGTAAGTCAGCAGGCAGCGGTGCAGTTTCTGGTCGTCCGGCAGCGCGCCGATCACGCGGAACCACACCCGCTTCTCCGCAGGCCGCTTGACCGGGTTGAGGAAGTCCGGCGGATTCACAGCGCGGAACTCGAACGGCCGTTGCTGCCGGAAGAAACACTGCACCTTCTCGGGCACGCGATCGAGCAGCGCCGCGTTCAACTCGCCGAGGTCCTGCAGATCGTCCGGCGGCGGGGCGGGCGGCATCGGTGACTGGTGATCGAGGCCCGGCTCGGTGATCTGGAATGACGCCGACATCGTCAGGATCGGCTGGCCGTGCTGGATCGCGACCACGCGGCGGCTGGTGAAACTGCCGCCGTCCCGGCTGCGATCCACCTCGAAGATGATCGGTGCATTGACGTCGCCGCGGCGCAGGAAATACGCGTGCAGCGAATGCACCTGGCGGTCTTCGATCGTGCGGGAAGCAGCGACCAGCGCCTGGCCCAGCACCTGGCCGCCGAATACCTGCGGCGCGCCGATGTCGCGGCTCTGGCCGCGGAACAGGTTGTCCTCCAGCCGCTCGAGATCGAGGAGCTTCAGCAGATCCTGGAGTCGCGGTTCCATGACGCTCAATCCGGCGGCGCGACGCCAAGCCGTTCGCGCATGACCGGGCTCGTCGTCGTGTACTGCAGGAACTGGCGCTTCTCCGGGTACACGTGGTGCTGGACCCCGAAGGCCGCTAGTGCCGCCTCGTGGAAGCCGGACAGGATCAGTTTCTTCTTGCCGGGGTAGGTATTGATGTCGCCGATCGCGAAAATTCCCGGCACGCTGGTCTGGAACTTCTCGGTATCCACCGCCAGTGCCTTCTTCTCCAGCGCGAGTCCCCAGTTCGCGATCGGACCCAGTTTCGGATGCAGGCCGAAACACGCGATGACCTCCTGGCACTCGATGTCCGTCGTCGACTTGTCACGATTGACGATCGTGGCACCGACCAGCCGTCCGCCGTCCGATCTGAGCGCCTGGATCGTTCCTTCGAGATGACGGAGCTTGCCGGCCTGCGCAAAGGCCTTCATGCGCGCGACCGAGGCCGGCGCGGCGCGGAACTCGGCTCGGCGGTGCACGAGCGTGACCGACCGTGCCTTGCCGCATAGTTCCAGCGTCCAGTCGAGCGCGCTGTCGCCGCCCCCCGCGATCAGCAGATCCTGTCCATGAAATTCCCCGGCGCGCTTCACACGATAGTGAATCTGGCTGCCTTCATAGGCTTCTGCGTCCGGCACCATCAGCCGGCGCGGCTGGAATGAACCGAGCCCCGCCGCGATGATCACGCTGCCGGCATCGAAGCGCGTGCCGGCGGAGGTCTCGACCTCAAAGCGCCCGTCCGGCTGGCGCTCCAGCGTGACGACTTCCTGGCCGAGATGCATGCCGGCATGGAATGGCTTGATCTGCTGCAGCAGACGGTCGATCAGTTCCTGCGCGCCGCACACCGGCAATGCGGGAATATCGTAAATCGGCTTGTCCGGATAGAGTTCCGTGCATTGCCCGCCGGGATGCGCCAGGGAGTCCACGACTTCCGAGCGCATGCCGAGCAGGCCGAGCTCAAAAACCGCGAACAATCCGACGGGACCGGCGCCGATGATCACGCATTCGGTCTGGATGGCTGGCACGGAAGGCATTCTATCCGATGATAGGCTTACGCCCCATGGCCCATGCGCTCGAAGCACCGCTCGCGCCTCTGGTGCGCGATTTCCGCGAGTTGCGCTCGCAAGGCGATCCATTCGTGCTCGCGACCGTCGTCTCGACCGCAGGCTCGACCTATCGCAAGAGCGGCACACAGATGCTGATCACGGCGCGTTCGCAGCTGCGCGGCCTGCTGTCCGGCGGCTGCCTGGAAGTCGATCTCGTGCTGCACGCGCAAGATGTGCTGGCGACCGGGATGGCGCGTATGGCCAGCTACGACATGCGCGGTGACGAGGATCTCCTGTTCGGAATCGGCAGCGGATGCGAGGGCGCGATGCAGGTGCTGCTGCAGCGCGTCGGACCAGCCGAAGCCTGGCAGCCGCTGGCGGCCGTCGCCGATTGCGTCCGCGAACGGCGCGTTGGTTCGCTGGGACTCATCGTCAGCGGGCCCGCCGCGGGTCGCGGCTGGTGGGATGGCGGTGGCGATGCGCCGTGGCCCGAACCGCAAGCCGTGCGCGATGCGCGCGCCGTGCCCGCTTCCACGGCCGTGGCCTTCCTGATGGAATGCAGCGCCGCCGGTGAATCCATCGATGTGTTGATCCTGCCATTGCGACCGCCGCCCGAACTGATTCTCTGTGGCGCCGGCGCCGATGCCGTGCCGCTGGCGCGCCACGCAGTCGCGCTCGGCTTCGCGGTGACGATCTGCGACCACCGGCCCGCACTCGCCGTGCCCGAACGCTTTCCGCATTGCGAACTGCGCTGCCAGCCGCCGGGAGAATTTGCCGCGCTGCCGGAACTCTCCCGCTGCGATGCCGCCATCGTCATGAGCCATCATCTGCAGGCAGACCGGGCGTACCTGGCGGCGATCGCGTCGCAACCCGACGTCGCCTATGTGGGATTGCTCGGTCCGCCCGCGCGGCGCGAGCGATTACTCGACGAACTCGGCGCGCAGGCCGCGGCCTTGCTTGGCAGGCTGCGCGCGCCGCTCGGACTCGATATCGGCGCCCGCACGCCCGAGGCCATCGCACTCGCCGCAGCCGGCGAACTGCACGCCTGGATTGCAGGACGCGACGGCGGTCCCTGGCGCGGAACGCTGCCGTCAGCACCGCGATGACGGCGCCAGTCGCCCTGCCCCGGCGCGCTGGCGCCTTGCCCGCCGTGCGCGTGGATGCCGCTGGCGTGCGCCACATCGACATGCGTGCGGTCGCCGTGCTGGCGCTGCCGCTCGTGCTGAACAGTACGGTACAGGCCGTGCTGAATGTCACCGACACCTGGTTCGTCGGCCGGCTGTCGACGGCGGCGACGGCCGCGATTTCGGCCGTGCACTGGCTGGCGCTGCTTGCGCTCTTCCTGCTCGGCGGCGTTGCAATGGGCGTGCAGACGCTGGTCGCCCAGGCCTACGGCGCGGGCCGCTATCGCCGGACCACGCAGATCGCATGGCTCGGCCTGTGGGCCTCGTTGCTGACGGTCCCCGCTTTTGCGCTGACGATCGCCTTCGGTCCCGCGATGATCCGGGCATTCGCGCTGGCGCCGGAAGTGGAAGCGCTCGCGATCGACTTCTGGGGCCCGCGCATGGTCGGCGGACCCCTGGCCGAGGCGCTCTGGACTGCGGTCGCGTTCTATAACGGCATCGGCCGCACGCGCATCCCGCTCGCCATCGGCCTTGCCGTGATGGCATCGAACGTCGTGCTGAACGAGTTCTTCATCTTCCGCTTCGGCTGGGGCGTCGCGGGCGCGGCCTGGGCCACGACCTGCGCGGAGCTGCTCGGTGTCGCGCTCGCGATCGCCATGATCCTGCGACTCGATCCGAAGCGCTTCATGCCGCGGCTCACCTGGCGCCCGCACACGCGGCGGCTCGTCACGCTGATCGCGCTGGGCCTGCCGATGGCCATGACGGCGTCCGCGGATCTCGGCGCGGCGGCGCTGTTCCAGCTCATGCAGGTGCAGTTCGGCGTCGTCGACGGCGCGGCGACGCAGATCGTCGTGATCTTCACGTCACTCGCCTACATGCCGGGCATCGGGCTCGCACTTGCCGGCACAACGCTGGTCGGACAGGCGATCGGCGCCGGCGACCGCGACTGGGCGGAGAAGCTCGGCAACCGCATCATCCTGATCGTCGCCTGTTTCATGGGCGGCATCGGCATCCTGATCGCGCTGGTCGGCGACTGGCTGGTGCCCCTGTTCGTCAACGCCTCGGACCCACGCGCCATGGAAGTCATCGCGCTCTGCTCGACGTTGCTGTGGCTCGCTGCAGCCTATCAGTTCTTCGACGGCGTGAACTTCGCGAGCGCCTTCTGCCTGCGCGGCGCGGGCGACGCGCGCGTGCCGGCGCTGATCGTACTGGCCTGCGGCACACTGTTGTTCCTGCCGCTTACGCACACGCTGACATTCGCGCCGAACGAGGGGTGGATCGACGGCTTGCCCGGCTACGGCCTGGGCGCCGTGGGCGGCTGGAGCGCGATCCTCGTCTACGTCGTCGCGATCGGCGCCGCGCTCTGGCTGCGCTGGCGCAGCGGCGCCTGGCGCCGAATTCGGCTGTAAAGGGGTCGCATCCCCTTTTAGTCGTAGTCGCGCGCGACGCGGAAGCCGAGATCCGACTGCCGCAGCCCGGTCAGCTCTCCCGAGCGTGCGGGCGCGCGTGCGTCGCGCGGCCGGCTCGCCCAGGAGCCGCCGCGCACCGATCTGCGCTCGCAGCCGCCCTGCCAGGTCCAGGCGCGCAGGTCGTCCGGCCGGCCGAGATAGCTCGCCGTGTAGCAGTCCATGACCCATTCGCGCGCATTGCCGATCACGTCGTGGACGCCGAAGGCGTTCGGTTTGTACTGCCCGACCGGCGCAAGCGCCGGCGCGCGGTCGTCGCAGCGCGCATTGGGCCACGGGAGTTTCAGCGACTCGACGGCGGACCGGTCATAGACGTTCGCATAATCGCAGGCGAGCGAAAGCGCGAGGTCTTCGCGCGAATCCTGCTCGCCCCAGAATCGAGGAAACGAAGTGCCGCCGCGCGCCACGTACTCCCATTCTGCTTCGGACGGCAGCCGGTAACGCTTGCCGCTCTGTTGCGACAGCCATTCCGCATAGGCCCGTGCGTCGTCCCAGCTGACGCAGACGACGGGCTCGTCATCCCGCGGGGGCTGCGCGAATCCCGGATCGCGCCAGCCGCGATCGCGCTCGTTCACCCACTGGCCGCCCAGCCAGATCCGGCAGCCCGGTGCCGGCTCGGCGCCGGTCGCCTCCACGAAGCGGCGGAATTCGCGGACCGTGATCTCCCGCTTCGCGATCAGGAACGGCCGGGTGAACGCCAGCGCTACCGCGGGTGATTCGCCGGTCTGCGGGTCGAGCTCCGCAGCGTCCGGCGCCGATCCCAGCTGGAATTGTCCCGGCGGGACCGTCGCAAGTTCTGGGCAGGCTGCGCATTCGACCGGTCCCGGCGGCGTCGCGGTCGTTTGCGCGCCCGCCTGCAGCGACACCAACAGCGGAAGCATCAGCCATGGGCGCCGACGCATCAGCGATCCCTCAACGTTTCGATTTCCATCGCGACGCGAAAGCCCGCGTCATCAGCGCGATCTTCAGCGTCGGCCGAGAAGCGTGCGGCGCTGCCCACCTCGTCGGGCGGCGACAACCAGCTGCCGCCGCGCTGCACGCGCTGTCGGCAGCCACCCAGCCATTCCCAGGCGCGCGCATCACGCGGCCGGCCGACATAGCTCCCCGTGGCGCAGTCCTGCACCCATTCGCGGACATTGCCGATCAGGTCGTGAAGCGCGAAGGCATTCGCGGCGAACTGGCCGGCCGGTGCCAGGTCGGCATAGCCATCGCGGCAACCGGCATCGGCCCAACCCAGACGCAGGGCGGCGACCGCCGTCTGGTCATAGGTGTTTGCCTGCTCGCAACCGGCCGCGGCATCGTCGCCCCATGGTCGTAACGACGTGGAGCCGGCGCGGGCAGCATATTCCCACTCCGCTTCGGACGGCAGCCGGTAACGCGCGCCCGTCTCGCGTGAGAGCCACTGCACGTAGGCCTGGGCGTCGAGGAAGGAAACGCAGGTGACCGGGTGTTCGTCGGCCGGCGCCGCTGGAGTCGCCGGATCGCGCCAGCCTCTACGCGTATTCTCGGCGAAGCGGCCGAGTGCCGGCTCCCATGTCCGGCAGCCGGCGCGCGGCTCATACCCGCTCTTCGCGATGAACGCGGCATATTGGCGGCGCGTCACCTCGTGGCGACCGAGCGCGAATGCGCGCGGTATTTCCATCACGATCGCATCCGATTCCGCCGCCGCAACGCCTGCCCGGCGATTCGCCGACGGCGTACCCATCACGAATCCGCCCGGCGGCAACACCACCATCTCCGGGCAATCGTCGCATTCGCGGAAGATACTGCCCGGGGCGCGCGCGTCGGCCCCCCAGCCGGGAGCAAGCGGCAGCAACCACAGGGCGAACGCCGCGAGCCGCATTGCCCGCATCAGGAATCGATCCGGACCGGCACGAATATCTGCGCATTGCCGCGCTGGATCAGGAGCGCCACCGTCTTGCCCGAATCCTCTACTGCCTTGCGGAACTCGGCGACCGTGCCGACCTGGACACCATTGACGGCGATCAGCACGTCGCCCGCTTCCACGCCCGCGAACGCCGCGGGACCTTCCGCCTGCGCGATGACCAGCCGGCCGATGGTGCGCAGGCGCTCGCGCTCATTGCCCGACAACGGTCGCACGGCGAGCCCGAGCTTGCCGGTCTCGGCTTTGCCGGCAGGTCCGAGCGCCGCGACGGCCGGCTCGTCCTCAAGTTCGCCGACGGTAATCTTTGCGATGCGCTCGGCTTTTCCGCGCCAGAGCGTCAGCGTGGCCTGCGAACCCGGCTTGATCGCGGCGATCGCCGGCGGCAGCTCGCTCGACCGCTCGATCTCGCGGTCGTCCACCGCCAGGATCACGTCGCCCGGCATGAGCCCAGCCTTCTCCGCCGGTCCGCCCTCCTCGACCTGGCTCACCAGCGCGCCGCGCGGTCGCGACAGACTGAACGAATCCGCGAGTGCCTGGTTGACGTCCTGGATCGTCACCCCGATACGCCCGCGCTCGACGCGGCCGCTGGCTACCAGCTGGTTCTTGACATTGATCGCAACGTCGATCGGTATCGCGAATGACACGCCCTGGTAGCCGCCGGTGCGGCTGTAGATCTGCGAGTTGATGCCGATCACTTCCCCGCGCAGGTTGAACAGCGGGCCGCCGGAGTTGCCCGGGTTCACGGCGACGTCGGTCTGGATGAACGGCGTGTACGCATCACCCGGCAGAGAGCGCGCGGTGGCGCTGACGATGCCGGCGGTGACCGAGTTGTCAAAGCCGAAGGGCGAGCCGATCGCGATCACCCATTCACCGGCCTTGAGGCCTTCCGGGTTGCCGAGCCGCACATGCGGCAGATTCTCGCCCTCGATCTTGAGCACCGCCACATCGGTGCGCGAGTCCGCACCGATCACCCGGGCGCTGTACTCACGACGGTCCGTGGTACGGACCGTGACCTCGCGGGCATGCTCCACGACGTGCGCATTGGTCAGGACATAGCCATCGGCGCTGATCAGGAATCCCGAGCCCTCGCCGCGCGCCGGCGGGAGCGCGGGCGGCACCTGGCCGCGCGGCGCGCCGTAGCCGAAGCGTTCGAAGAATTCATACAAGGGATCGTCCGGCGACAAGCCATGCTCGCGCACGGTGGGCTGGCGTGCCGACACCATCGTCACGTTGACCACCGCGCGGCCGTAGGCCTCGATCAGCGGCGCAAAATCGGGCAGGCCTTCCACCATGGCGGGCGCGGGCGGGTCCGTCAGCGCCGGAATAATGGATTCGTGCGGCGCCGCATCGGTCCGTGAATCCTCCGCCGCGGGCGGCGACTGCGCTCCGCAGCCTGCGAACAGGGCCATCCATGCAATTGCCAGGGTGCAGCGCGTCAGGTACTTCATCGATGCTCCGGAGTCGTCACAGTTTCAGCGCTCAGACTGCGACGACCCCTGCAAGTTGCAGCCATGCACATTAGTATTGCATCAAATGACGCTGGTTATCCGGGGCATCCTGATCGGCGCAGCGCTCGCCGTGTCGCCTTACGTAGCGGCCGACCTGCCGGAGCGCCCACGCGCCGTGCTCAACCAGCAACTGGTGCCGGAAAGCGACCTCACGGTCGTCGTGCGCGACATCGCGACCGGAGAGAATCTCGTCGCAGTGAACGCGGCAATCGCCCGCCAGCCGGCATCGACAATGAAGCTGCTTCCGACCTGGGCGGCGCTCGACCTGCTCGGTCCCGCCTATACGTGGAAGACGCGCGCCTGGTCCGACGCACCGGTAGTCAAGGGGGTGCTGCAGGGCAATCTGTACCTGCAGGGTGGCGGGGATCCGCTGTTGACGATCGAGCGCTGGTGGCGCTTCGTGTCCGACCTCCGGCAGACCGGCCTGCGCGTGATCGAGGGCGACATCGTGATCGACCAGACGCGCTTCGCGGCCCAGGACGAGCGCCCCGAGGATTTCGACGGCAAATTCTGGCGCACCTACAACGTGCTGCCGGACGCCATGCTCGTGAACTGGCAGTCATCGGACTTTACGATTCGTCCGGCGGACGACGGCGAGGGCATCGACATCGGCATCCGGCCGTTTCCGGAGGGCCTCGTGATCGACAACCGGGTGACGCTGACGAGTGGCCGCTGCGTGGGCAGCAACCGCCGCGTGGGCTACTCCATCGAACCGACCAATCCGGGCCGTGTCGTCGTCACCGGGCGCATGGCGCAAAGCTGCGCGCCGCAGACCCAGCGGCTCGCGATCATGGAGCCGGCGGAATACGCCTGGGGCACATTCGTGACGCTATGGCGCCAGCAGGGCGGCGAATTCAAGGGCGGCATGCTGCGTGCGCCGACGCCGCCTGCCGCGCGCCTGTTGCTGACCCACGAATCGCAGCCGCTCGCCGACATCGTCCGCGTAACGAACAAGTATTCGAGCAACATGATGGCGCGCTCACTCGTGCTTGCGATTGCCGCGGAACAGGTCGGCCCTCCGGCGACCACGAATGCGGGCGAGAATGCCATTCTCGCCTGGCTCGGGAAGCGTGGACTTGCTTTCCCGGAACTGGTGATCGGCAACGGCTCCGGACTTTCACGCGAAGCACGCATCTCGGGGGACAGCATGGCGCGCATGCTGGTCGCCGCGTGGCGGAGCCGGTTCGCGCCGGAGTTTCTCGGATCGCTCGCGCTCGGCGGACTCGACGGGACGCTGCAGAAGCGATTTTCGAATGTCAGCGACGCGAGCCGCATCCGCATGAAGACCGGTTCACTGAAGGACGTCAGCGCGATCGCAGGCTACGTGCAGGGCGATTCCGGAAAATCCTATGCGGTCGTCATCTTCCTGAATCATGCCGGCGTGCAGAACGGTCCGGGCGAGACGATCCAGACTGCGGTCATCGACTGGGTGCTGAAGCAGTAGCGGTGCGGCCCAGGATGCGCTCGAGCCGGTCGCGGTAACTGCGGCTCAGCTTCAGTTCATGGCCGCCGTCGAGAGTCAGGAAATACTCTCCATTGGTGTGCGGCTTGAGCTTGCGGATGCGGCGGATGTTGACGATCGTCGAGCGATGGATACGCTGGAACTGCGCGGGATCGAGGCGTTCCTCGAACTCTTTCATGGTGGCCCGCACCACATGCGTACGTCCTTCCGCATGCACGCACATGTAATCGCCTGCCGCGTCGACCCATTCGATGGCCGTCACGGGAAGGCGCACCGTCTCCCGCCCCAGACGGATCGGCAGGATCTCCGGATAGCGCCGGATGCCCTCCGCGCCCCGGGCAATGAGTTCCTCGGCGTCAAGCTCACCGGCGCCGGTGACGCTCGCCAGCAGCGCCACGAGCTGCTCGCGGTGGCGGACTGAACGACGCTGGGCAAACTGTTCGCGCACGTGCGCCATCGTGCGCTCGAAGCGCTCGTCCACCAGCGGTTTCAGCAGGTAGTCGAGCGCGTGCGCGTCGAAGGCGTCGATCGCGTAGCGGTCGAATGCGGTGACAAACACCACCATCGGCATGCTGGTCTGCGGCGTCCGCCGCAGCACCTCGAATCCATCCACGCCGGGCATCTCGATATCGAGGAACATGAGATCGGGGGAATGGGCGGCAATCGCTTCCAGCGCTTCGCGGCCATTGCTGCAGAGCGCGACGACCTGGATGTCCGGGTAAGCGACCAGGCGGAGCTCGAGCCCGCGCCGGGCCAGCGGCTCGTCATCGACTATGATTGCGCGAATCGGTCCAGCCATGGGCATCAGATTTCCAGCGGCAGGCGCATTTCGACACGCAAGCCCGGCGCCACGTCGACGACATCGATGCGATGCCTGTCGCCGTACAGGACAGTGAGCCGTTCGCGCGTGTTGCGCAAGCCGACACCCCGCCCGTTGACGGCCGCGGCAACCGGCGGCAGGCCCGGGCCGTCGTCCTGCACGGCCAGGCGCAGGCCGCCACTCTCGATTCCGGCCAGGATCGTCACCGAACCCCCCTCTTCCCGCGGCGAGATCGCGTACTTCATCGCGTTCTCGACCAGCGGCTGCAGCAGCAGCGACGGCACCAGCGCCGATTCCGCGCGCTCGTCGACGTCGAACTCGAGCCGCAGCCGGTCGCCAAAGCGCAGCTTTTCGATGCCGAGGTACAGATTCAGCGCGTCGAGTTCCTGGCGCAGCGTGACTTTCTTCATCGGGTCCTGGTCGAGCGTGTACCGCAGGAACTCCGACAGGCGCGAAACGGCGAGATTCGCCGTGCGATTCTGCCCGTCGAGCACGAGGGTCGAGATCGCATTCAGCGTGTTGAACAGGAAATGCGGGTTGAGCTGATAGCGCAGCATCTTGAGCTGCGCCTCCTGGGCGAGCGCGGATTGCCGGAGCGTCGCTTCGCGCTCGAGCTGCAGGCGTTCGTAGAACTTCACGCCGTAGTACAGCCCGGTCCAGCACAACAGGAGCGCCATCGAGGACAGCGTGCCGACGAAGATCTCCAGCGGTTTCGGCGTATGCTCCATCGCCCATTCGGGCTTCACGATGTCCATGTAAGCCGTATTGATGATGGCGCGCCACGCGAGCGCGACCAGCCAGCAGACCAGCGGCGAGCCGATCAGCATCGCGCGCGGTCCTGCAGCCCAGAGCCGGCGATAGACAAGCCTGAGCGGTGCCGACAACAGGAAACCGGCTGCGGCGGCGATCGCAATTACCTGAACATAGCCCGGTTCCTTGCCGTAGACCGCGGAACCGACGTACTGCGCGAGCCCGTACGCGCTCCAGCCGAGCGTATGCAGCGCCCAGAACAGCAGGTTGCGATTCCCGCGCAGGAGATCGAGATTCATCCGGACACCTTAGACACGGCGCGTGGGTCGGCGCAACGTCCGGGCGCGGCCACAGAACGTCCGGTCGCAGGCGCGCTCAGGATGGC
>JALYJS010000430.1 GCA_030799345.1 Pseudomonadota bacterium
CGCAGGCACGCTCTTCGGAAATTTCATGCCCGCTACTTCGGGAATCACGATGACGTGCGCGACGCGCGCCGCGGTGTCCGGCACGAACGTCACGCCGATCGATTTGAAGTTCACGAGCAATGCGTCGGGACCGACGTTGTACGCGCGGCCCTCTTCGCCATCGAACTGCGCCGGATCGTGGCGCAGCGGCGCGAAGAAGCTCTTGTCGAGCACGACGTCGCCACCGATCTCGCGGATCCCGAAGCCGCGCATTCGATTCACCAGTAGCCAGAGGTCCTCGATCACGAGCTTCGGATCGCCGCCGCCGCGGATGTGGATCCGGCCGCGCAGGGAGTCGCCGGTGACCGGACCGTCGGCGAAAACTTCGGTGCGGAACGTGAATGCGGGGCCCAGCAGGTGCAGCGCCGAGTACGTCGTGACGAGCTTCATCGTGCTCGCCGGATTCATGGGTTTCTTCGGGTTCGCGGTGTATTCGAGCGCGCCGTCGTCGAGCGGCCACACGATCACGGCCGCGGCATCGGCGGGGATGCGCGCCGCGGCAAGCTTCGCGAGATAGATTTCGGGCCGGGATGTCGCGGTGTTCGGGTCGGCCGCCCGGATGCCCGCGCTAACAAACAGCAGCGCGACGGCCGCCAATAGGATTCTCATGCGGGCCATTGCAGCCCCACGAGCCCTATCCGTCAACCCGGCGGTCCTTCGATGCGCAGCACGCGCGCCGGAATGCCCACCATGACCGCGCCCGCGGGCACGTCGTGCAGGACCACCGCATTCGCGCCGATCACCGCGCCGCGGCCCACGCGGATCGGGCCCAGGATCTTCGCGCCGACCCCGATCTGCACGTCGTCTTCGATGATCGGCACTTCATAGAGCTTCGAGCGTCCGCCGATCACGACGCCGGGGCCAACTTCGACGTTGTTGCCGATCACCGCGCGCGCGTGGATCACCGTGCCGAGGCCGGAATAGTTCAAGCGGACGCCTTTCCCCAACCGGGTGGAAGCCGGGAGCTGGGTGGCGAATATCAGGCGATTGAGGACCGACAGGACGCGCGGAATCACCGGGATTTTATGTTTCCACAGCCAGTGCGCCACGGCGTGGATCGCGAGCATCAAGCCTTATTCTCCCTGCGTCTTTCGGGTAGATTCCGGGGACTTCACGGGGGAGATTCACCTTTGTCGAGTGTGTGGCGCCATCGCGCGGTGGCCTGTCTTGGTGTCGTCCTTTTGGCCTGCGCAAGTCAGACGAATGCGCAAACGGCCTCACGGCCGGAAGCGCTGCTTCGCAAGATGACGCTCGACGAGAAGATCGGTCAGCTCGTGCAACGCGCGGGCGGCCGCAGCAAGTCGCTGAACTCCCGACTCGACGACGCCGAGCTCGAACGTGTGCGCCAGGGCGCCGTCGGCTCCTATCTGCACGTCGCCGGCGCCGAGCCCCTCGGCCGCCTGCAGAAAGTCGCGGTCGAGGAGTCGCGGCTCGGGATTCCGTTGCTGTTCGCGATGGATGTCGTCCACGGTTACCGGACGATCTTCCCCGTACCGATCGCGATCGCATCGAGCTGGGCGCCCGAGAGCGCGGAGCGCGCCGCGCGCATCGCCGCCCTCGAAGCCACCTCCGCCGGTTTGCACTGGACGTTCGCGCCGATGATCGACATCGCGCGCGATGCGCGTTGGGGCCGCATCGTCGAAGGCGCGGGCGAGGATCCCTATCTCGGCTCGCGCATGGCGGTCGCGCAGGTCGCCGGATACCAGGGTGGCAACGTGCTGCGGCCCGGCTCGTTGATGGCGACGGCGAAGCACTTCGGCGCCTACGGCGCGGCGATCGGCGGCCGCGACTACAACACCGCGGACATCTCCGAACGCACGCTGCAGGAAGTCTATCTACCGCCCTTCTACGCCGCGGCGCGCGCGGGCGCGGGCTCGTTCATGGCCGCATTCAACGACATCGGCGGCGTGCCGACCACCGCGAATCGCGATCTGCTGCGCGTGACGCTGCGCGAGCGCTGGGGCTGGCAGGGACTGATGGTTTCCGACTGGGGTTCGATCGGCGAATTGCTTGCCCACGGAGTCGCGGCAGATCGCGCCACGGCGGCCACGCTGGCCCTGGATGCCGCGGTCGACATGGACATGGTGGGCGGGGTCTACGCGGATGACCTCAAGGAGGCGATCGCGAAGGATCCCGTCCGGCTGAAGCTGCTCGACGAGGCCGTTTTGCGCATCCTGCGCGTGAAGGACGCGCTCGGGCTGTTCGACCAGCCGATGGCGTATCACGACACCGAACGCGAGGCGCGCGAGTTGCTGGCCGCCGAACACCGTGAAGCGGCACGCGCGATCGCGCGGCAATCGATCGTCCTGCTCAAGAACGACAAGAAGCTGCTGCCGCTCGATGCGTCGAAGCTGCGC
>JALYJS010000446.1 GCA_030799345.1 Pseudomonadota bacterium
GCTGGATCGAGTCTATGCGTGTAATCAACCGGATGGATGGATGAGCGATCAGGTAGCCGTGCAGGTAATTCCGCACGTCGGCGGCGCTCCGTCCCCGCGGATCGGCGTAATCATCGGCGACGAGCGCGCGCAGCGCAGAAGAATCCCGCTCCTCGGCCGCCGACTCCGCGAGATCCACGAGCGTCCGGATTTCCTCCTCCGGCGCGCTCTGCGTGCCGCAGGCGGACAGGAGCAGCAGCAGTGCGGCGCTAGCTGCGCGCAGGATAGGCCTCCCACTGCGGCAAGGCGTCCGTGATCTCGTACCAGTCGGCCTTGCTGGTCGCGAAAATATGGCCGACTGGCAGCATCGTGAGCGCGGTGTCGAATCCGCCGCAGGGCGCGACCACGCGCCCAGTGGCCTGCACCACCCGCGGCACCGGGCTGCCGCAATGGCGGCAGAAATCCTGGCCGAAGTATTTCGCATCCGGCACCGAGAAGCTGCGGATATCGTCCTGGCCGCGAACCCAGGTGAGCTGCTCGGTTTTGTAGAAGGCATTGGTCGCATGTGCGGCGCTGCGCGCGCGGCGGCAGCGCGAGCAATGGCAGTTCTGCACGCGCTCGGGCTGGCCCGTGAACTCCCAGGCCACGGCTGCGCAGAGGCAGGCGCCCTGGGTGATGCCGGGAAGCGCCGGCGGAACGGGTCGCGCGATGCCGTCGCCGCCGCCGAACTGCGGCGGGAAGCCCGTGTGCTGTGGCAGCGCGTCGGTGATCGGGAACCAGCGCGCGCGCGAGGCCACGAACATGTGCATCTGCGGCCGCGCACCGGGAACGTCCTCCAGGTTGCCGGCGGGCAACAGCACGAGATCCATGGCCTTCATGATGGTCGGCGTAACCGAGCCGCAGCGGCTGCAGAAGGGCCGTCGGCCCTCCGCCGATGACTGGAACACGGCGATCAGTTCCTCGCCGGCGGCATACCGGAACCCGGCCAGCGGGGCGGCGACAAAGGTCGAGAACATCGCTCCGTGGTGCTTTCGGCACATCGAGCAATGACAATGCGCCATCATGTCGAAGGGGCCGGAGATTTCGTACCGGACTGAACCGCACAGGCAGGTTCCTGTCACCATGGAGACAAGATAGGGAGGATCCGAGTCCATGTACACCCTCTACTGGTCGCCGGGCACCGCCAGCCTGTGCGTGCACTGGATGCTGATCGAGCTCGGCGAACCGCACGAGCTGAAAAAGCTGGATATCGAGGCCGGCGAGCATCGCAAGCCCGAGTACCTCGCGCTCAATCCGAACGGTCTCGTGCCGACGCTGGTAATCGATGGCAAGCCGCTGTATGAAAGTGCGGCGCTTCTGATGTTGCTCGCCGAGCGCCACCCGCAGTCGGGATTCGCGCCGCCGATCGGCAACCCGCAGCGCGGGCTTTACACGACCTGGATGTTCCACTTGTCGAACACGCAGCAGTCCGCCTTCCGCGAGTGGTTCTATCCGGAACAGCAGGCGGGCACGGCGGCGGCGGAATCGGTGAAGTCGAGCGTACGGGGCCGCATCGAATCCGGCTGGGACCGCGTCGAGGCGCAGCTCGCGGCCGGCGGACCTTATCTCGTCGGCGATCGCGTCAGCGCCGCCGATTTTCTGGCGACGATGCTGATGCGCTGGTCGCGCAGCATGCCGAAGCCGGCGACGGAGTGGCCGGGCATTGCCGCCTATATCGCCCGCATGAAGGCCCGTCCCTCGTTCAAGGTGCTGTACGAGCGCGAGGGCCTGACCGAATGGGCGTAGGCAGGCCTAGAGGAACGTGTAGGTCAGCGACAGCGAGATCGTGCCGAGTTCCTCGTCCTCGATGATGCTGAAGCGCTCGTACTCCAGCCGCGCACCGAGGCTGCCGAAGCGCGCCTGCACGCCCACGCCCCAGGCAAAGTCGATGTCGCTCTCGTCGAAGTCGAAGTCCGGGAACGAGGGCGTGGAGCCATCGAATTTCCACGACGTCGCGCCGGCCTTCGCGAACAGGTCAATCAGCGGGAAGTCGAGATAGCCGACCGCGAACACGGAGACCGTCTTCGCTTCCAGGTTTGTCGTGTCAGGGCAGGGCACGCCGACGAGCTGAATGCAGGCGACGCCGCTCGGCACCCTTGCTTCGCCATGATCGATGTAGTTCGCCTCGACGCCAAAGCTGTCGAGCGGCCGCCAGCCGGCGATCAGCTTGTAGCCGTTGTCCTTGTCGTCAAAAGGTTCAGCATCGAGCGGGTTGTCCAGATCGTATTCGCTCTGCACGACGCCGACGCCGAGATAAATACCGTTGTCGGCGGCCTGCGACAGCCCGGCGCAGCCCAGCAATGCGAGCAATAAGAGAAGACGCGACATAAATTACCCCGTCGTTGCGGGTGGCTCCGGCCGGATGAGCGGCTGCATCGGCTTGATGCTGCAGGCGAACTGCAGAAGCGTTTCGCCGACGGTGCCCGGTTCGACCTTTTCCCAGTAGCGCAGCAGGTTGGTGGAGCGCTCGGGCGAATCGTCCTGCAGGTTATTGAACTTGTAGAAGACGAGACCGCGGGTCGAGCGCTGGCGTTTCTTGCAGTCCCAGTCGTCGCGGCTCACGGAGCTGCGGTGCGACAGCGGATTCTGTGCGTGCTTGTACT
Source organism: Pseudomonadota bacterium (assembly GCA_030799345.1). Lineage (GTDB taxonomy): Bacteria > Pseudomonadota > Gammaproteobacteria > Steroidobacterales > Steroidobacteraceae > SCUD01. The sequence continues at coordinate 2,622 of JALYJS010000446.1, forward strand.
CGAGCCGGGTCCACATGGTCACGATGTCGCCGTTCTTCTCGGAATCGTGGCGGGTCACGAAATACACCTGCTCGGGATAGGTCTCGATCCACTCCCAGTCCATGCGTCCCTTCAG
>JALYJS010000230.1 GCA_030799345.1 Pseudomonadota bacterium
TGCCCCTGCTCCGGCGCGATCTGCATGTTGACCTCGGGATGCGCCGCGGTCTCCGCGCGCAGGCGCGCGAGCGATTCCGGCTCGCGCAGCGAATGCCCCAGCAGGTAGTCGTACAGCCGGTCGTTCAGCGACAGCGTGCGGTTAGACATGCGGGTGCCCGCGTCAGTACCCGCGCCCGACGTCCACTTCCGACAGCAGCTTGCCGCCTTCGGCATAGCGGCGCAGGTTCTCGCGTGCCAATAGCCAGCGCGGCACATCGTTACCCTCGAGCCCGGCGGCGACGTGCGGCGTGATGAGCACGTTCGGCGCGCGCCAGAGCGCGTGATCCGGCGGCAATGGCTCCGGTTCGGTGACGTCGAGGCCGGCTCCGCCAATCCGGCCGTCACGGAGCGCGGCAATCAGATCGTCCGTCACGACGGTTCCGCCGCGACCGACATTGATGAACAGCGCCCCGCGCTTTGCGGCATCGAAAACCTTTCGGTCGAACAGGCCCTTCGTTTCCGTCGTCAGCGGCAGCGTGTTGACGATGACATCCGCGCGCGCGGCGAACGGCAGCAGCTTGTCCGGCAGGCCGACCTCCGCGACGTATTGCGGTCCCTGGGTGCCGGAATTGCGGATCGCGATCACGGTCATGCCGAGCGCGTGCGCGCGCCGCGCGGTCTCGACGCCGATGCCGCCGAGTCCGACGACCAGCATCGTGCGGCCTTTCACTTCCCACAGGCGGCTCTCGGGAACGGCCTCGTCGGCCCACTCGCCCTTCGCCTGCGCCGGCACGTAGCTCGCGAAACCGCGCGTGAGTCCAAACATGAAAGCCAGGACGTGCTCGGCCATGACGGAGCCCGCCACTTTCTGCATGTTGGTGAGCACGATGCCGCGCTCCAGGACGGCGGGAATCGCGACGCAGCGTTCGACGCCGGCGTACATGCGCTGCACCCAGTGGATGCGCGGCCCGGCCTCGATGACCTCGGCGACGCACTCGCCGATGACCGCGTCAACGTCCGCCGCTTCGCGCACGGCGGCGGCACGATCCGCGGGCCCGATGAGCGTCACGCCCGGCGCCGCCTCCTGCATCCACGCGAGGCGCTCGGCGTCGGCGCCCATCACCAGCACCTTGCGGGGAGTGGTCCAGTCGGGCCGATCCCGCAGGGCGGTTTTCGATTCCTTCAGGTCGAGTTCCACGATCAGGCGGGCGACCGGGTCGGCATCGTCCGCAAGGGTCTGGGGGGTCGCGAGCAGCCAGGCGGCCGCGGCGAGGGTGAGCGCGTGAAGTGTGGTTTTCATTTGGCAACCATACCGCAGGGGCCGGTATCTGTTCTTAATTCCGACATGGCCGACTGGAACCCGGACGCAGCCCCGGCATCGTGATGGTGATTGCAGACCACCCATCGGCCGGCAACCAGGACGTCGCGCCATGGGCGGTTCGGACTGGAAAAAACCAGCGCATCGAGCAACTGCCCGTCGGGCACGCCGAGTAGCGACTCATCTTCGGTGTCGACCACGAGCAGGTCCGCTCGCGCGCCCGCCTGCAGCCCCCAGCGCTCCTGGCCCGCCGCCGCAGCGCCGCCAGCCAGGCTGCCATTGAACAGCCGTTCTGCGCTGGCGGGCATTCCCAGTTCCGGCGCAGCGGCGATGTTGCGTCGCCGATGCAGCAGGCGCTGTCCATACTCGAGCAGCCGGAGTTCCTCGCGCCAGTCGCGCGTTACATGACTGTCGGAGCCGATCGACCAGGCGGCCCCGGCCGACAGCCATCGCGGCAGGTCGCACAGCCCGTCGCCGAGGTTGGCTTCCGTGCTCGGGCAGATCACGACGCCGGCACCGCTCTTCGCCACCGCCGCGATCTCGTGCGGCAGCGCGTGCGTGGCATGAACCAGCTGCCAGCGCGCATCCAGCGCGACATGCCGGGCCAGCCACTCGATCGGGCGCGCGCCGGTTGCCGCGACGCAGTCGTCCACTTCGCCGGTCTGTTCGGCGATATGCAGGTGGATCGGGCCGTCATCGCCATCGCAGCGCGCGAGCAGTCCGGAAATCGCCTCCGGCGATGCGGCGCGCAGCGAATGGATCGCCACACCCGCGCTGACCCGCGGCGCCTTCATCGCGCGCACGTCGTCGCGCAGGCGGATCACGTCATCCGGCGTGGTCGCGAAACGGCGCTGGTCGTCGCCGAGCGCCGGCTGCCGGAAACCCGCGCGCTCGTATAGAACCGGCAGCATCGTCAGGCCGATGCCGGCCGTGGTGGCCGCACGAACCAGCGCGTCGGCGGCGGCTTGCTGCAGGTAGTGGAACTCGCACATCTGCGTGTAGCCGCCGCGCAGCAGCTCGACGTAGAGCTGCGTCGCCACCGCTTCGAGCTGTTGCGGCGTGATCTGCGAGGCGACCCGGTACATGCGGTCGCGCCAGCTCCAGAAATCGTCGCGGCCTGAGTCGCGCCGTTCCGTGAGCCCCGCGAAGGCGCGCTGAAAAGCATGGCCGTGCGCATTGACCATGCCGGGCAAGGCCGGACCGGCGAGCGCAACCACGCCTTGCGGCCGCTCGGTATCCGGCTCCACGGCGGTCCAGTGGCCTTCCGCGTTCGCGCTCAGCAGAACCGATGCGCGCCAGCGGCCCGCCACCCAGGCGCTCGGTGCCCACCAGCGCAGCGGCGATCCGGCGTCAGTCACGCGGCCTCCAGGCAAGCATCGTTTCGATCAGTTGCCGCAGGACAGGCAGGACCGCTTCTGCGCGCTCCGGATCCCAGACCTGGGGAGCCGACTCCTGCAGGTAACAGCACCAGCACATCTCGAGCTGTATCGCATGCACCTCGCGATCCGGGTCACCGTAATGGCGGGTGGTGTGGCCGCCCTTGAAACGGCCATCCACGACCTGGGTGAAACGGCTCTGGCCGGCCAGCACCGCGGCCAGTGTGCTGCGCAGGGTGGGCGCGCAACTGGCGCCGTTGACCGTTCCGAGATTCAAATCCGGCAGCCGGCCTTCGAACAGCCAGGGCAATTCGGACTTGATGCTGTGGCCATCGAACAGGATGACATGACCATGCAGTTCCCGCAGACGGTCGAGTTCGGCGCGCAACGCCTCGTGATAGGGACGCCAGTACCGCTCGACCCGCCGCGCGACTTCCGCAGCGTCCGGGGCCGAATCGTCGCGGTACAGCGGATCGCCCGTGAAGAATCGCGTCGGGCAGAGCTCGGTGTTGTTGAGGCCCGGGTACATCGGCATGTTTTCGCTCGGGCGATTCAGATCGATCAGGTAGCGGTTGTAGCGCGGCACGATCAGCGAAGCGCCGAGGTCGCGCACGAAGTCGTAGAGCCGGTCCAGATGCCAGTCGGTGTCCTCCACGCCCAGAGCACGCTCGACATAGCGCCATCGCTGATCGTCCGGCAGTTCGGTTCCCGCATGCGGCAGGCTCACGAACAACGGTGAATTGCCGCGGTGCAGCGCGTAGATCATCATCAACCGCCATTGTAGACAAGGCATCGAAGTTCCGGATGGCAACCGTCGTTTCCTTCAACGCCGTCTCGTTCGGCTACCGCGGTGGCGCGCCGCTCCTCCGCGGCTTCAACCTCGACGTCGTGGCTGGTGAAGTGCTGGTCCTCGTCGGCCGCAGCGGCGCCGGCAAGAGCACGATTCTCAAGCTGGTCAACCGCCTGCTGCTGCCGTCCGCAGGCGTCGTCACGGTCGAAGGACGCGATACGCGCGAGTGGGACGGCATCCGCCTGCGGCGGCATATCGGTTACGTCCTGCAGGAGGTCGGCCTGTTTCCGCACATGACAGTCGAGGCCAACGTCGGCCTTGTCCCGAAGCTCGAGCGCTGGCCGGCCGATCGCAGGCGCGAGCGAACCCATCGCCTGCTCGACCTGGTCGGGCTGCCGGCAACCCGATACGCCAGCCGCCGTCCCGAGGAACTGTCGGGCGGCGAACGCCAGCGCGTCGGCGTCGCACGCGCGCTCGCCATCGATCCGCCGATGCTGCTGATGGACGAGCCGTTCGGCGCGCTCGACCCGCTGACGCGGCACGAACTGCGGATCGAGTTCACGCGGATTCAGCAGTCACTCGGCACGACGGTCATCCTCGTCACGCACGACATGGCCGAGGCGCTCGCGCTCGCGCATCGCATCGGCGTGCTGGACGACGGCGCGCTCATCGTGTGCGACACGCCGCGCCGCGTCCGGGCCTCGCAGGATCCGCGCGTCCGGCGGCTGCTCGACACGCTCGTCACGATTCCCGATGAGGCGAACGCGCCATGACGGCCCTGCTGGAATTCTGGAGCGCGCACGCCGCGGAGCTCTGGAGCCTGGTCGAGCGGCATCTCTTCCTGGTGATCGTCTCCACCGGCGTGGCCGTACTCCTGGGCGTGCCCGCAGGCGTCCTCGCCGTGCGCCGGCCCCGGCTCGGCCGCCCGCTTCTCGCGATCGCCAACACCGCGCAGACGATCCCGAGCCTGGCGCTGTTCGGATTCCTGCTGCCGCTGCCGTTCGTGGGCGGCGTCGGCCCGCGCACGGCACTCGTCGCGCTCACGCTGTATGCCTTGCTTCCGGTCGTCCGCACGACGGTTGCGGGCCTGAAGAGCCTCGATCGCGCCGTGCTGGAAGCCGGCGTCGCGATGGGGATGACGCCGCGCCAGTTGCTGTGGATGGTGGAGATGCCGCTGGCGCTGCCGTCGATCGTCGCCGGAATCCGCGTCGCGGCGGTGATCGGCGTCGGCACAGCCACGATTGCCGCGGCGATCGGCGCGGGCGGCCTCGGCGAGTACATCTTCCGCGGGCTGTCGATGGTGGACTCCACGATGATCCTGGCCGGAGCCGTGCCGGCGGCGGCGCTGGCGCTACTCGTCGACGGCATGCTCGCGGGGCTCGAGCGCGCGCTGAAAACCGGACGCGGCCTCCGGCCGGCTGCGCTCGCGGCGGCCGCGATCGGGGTTGCGCTGATCGCCGTGCTGGCGATGTCGGCCCGGTCCGGACCGGAAACGGGTATTCGCGTCGGATCGAAGAACTTCACCGAGCAGATCCTGCTGGGCGAGTTGCTCGCGCTCACGCTCGAGTCCGAAGGGCTGCCGGTCGTCCGCAAGCTCAATCTCGGCGGCACCTTCATCTGCGATCGCGCGCTGCGCTCCGGCGACATAGACGTGTATGTCGAATACACCGGCACGGCCGTCAGCGCGATCTTTCACGAAACCGTACCGCGCGATCCGGCCATGGCGGTTCGCATGGCGCGCGAGCGCTACGCGGCAGAGGGGCTGACGCTGTTCGAGCCGCTCGGTTTCAACAACACATTCGCGATCCTGGTCCGGGCGGACGACGCGCGCCGGCTCGCACTTCGATCGATCGACGATCTCGCGCGCGTCGCGCCAGGCTGGCGAGCGGGATTCGGGTACGAATTCCTGCAGCGCGCGGACGGATACCCCGGCCTCGTGCAGGCGTATGGCCTCCGTTTCGGCCGGCCGCCTGCGGCGATGGATGTGTCGCTCATTTATAAGGCGCTCGCGGACCGGCGCGTGGACGTCATTGCCGGCGACGCCACCAGCGCGCTGATCGACGCGCTCGACCTGGTGGCGCTAGAGGACACGCGTCGGTATTTTCCGCCTTATGACGCCGTGCCGGTCGTGCGCACGGCGGTGGTGCTCGAGCGGCCGGAGGTCCGGCGCGCCCTGGAGCGGCTCGCGGGGCGCATTTCCGCCGCCGACATGCGCGCGATGAACCGCGCCGTGGACATCGATCGCGAAGACGCCCGGGTCGTGGCGCGCCGTTATCTCGCGGGGGACTGAATCGCCGAGGCCGGCACCCCGCACAGGGTCAGCGCGAAGCGCGCCCGACTCTCCTCCCACTGCGCAGTCGCCTCGAATCCGGCGCGCTCGATCATCTGGACGATGTTGTCTGGCTGGTACTTGTACGAGCTTTCCGTCCAGATCGTCTCCGACGCCTGCAGCTCCAGCTTAATGCCGGCACCGGGAATCCGCACGGTCTGCCGGCGCTTGCTGACGAGATGCATCTCGACGCGTGCGTCGCGGGCATTCCAGACGGCCCGGTGCGCAAAGTATTCCAGATTGAAGTCGGCGCCCAGCTCGCTGTTGATCCGCACCAGCAGGTTGAGATTGAATGCCCCGGTGACGCCCAGCGGGTCGTCGTAGGCGAGCAACAGCTCGCGCTCGGGCTTGACGAGATCGGCGCCGAGCAGCAGCGCGTCGCCGGGACGAAGACAGGCGTGTATGTGGCGCAGGAGCGCGTCCCGCGATGGCGGATCGAAATTGCCGATGTTCGAGCCGAGGAACAGCACGAGCGCGCGGCCGCGCGAGATTTCGCTGGAGGCGATCTCGAGCCCGGCTTCGTATCTCGCTTCATGGCAGACGACGCGCGCGCCGCCCAGTTTGGCGATCGTGCGCGAAGCCGTCTCGAGCGCCGATGCCGAGATGTCGACCAGATCGACCCGAACCGGCGGCAGATCGCGTGGCCGGGCCGACAGCAAGGCCGCGAGCTTGCGGCCGTCGCCCACGCCGAGCTCGATGATGCGATCGAGCGGCGACATGGCCGTCCATACGCTCGGCGCATGCCTCGCCAACAATCGATTCTCGGCGCCGGTGATGCGGTACCACGGCAGCTCGCAGATGGCGTCGAAGAGCGCGGAGCCGAGTGCGTCGTACAGGTACCGCGACGGCAGCTGCCGCGGCGTCTGCGTCAGGTAATGGCGGACGTCCTTCGCAAACTCCGCGAGGGCGACGTCATCGCCACCGGCCATGAGGGACGTGACTGGGCGTTGATTCATGAGGACACCTGTGTTCTGGCGCAGCGGAACGTGGCGTACACCCAGGGGTATCGCGGGCGGAACCAGTTCCGGTAGGACGGGCGCAGCAGCTCGCTCGCGGTGGCGGGCGACGCGCCCTTCAGGACGAAATGCTCGCCGTCGAAAAAATCGGCCGAGTACTCCGGGTACGATGGCAGCGGCGAAAAACCTGGAAACGGCGCGAATACGCTCGCCGTCCACGTCCAGCCGTTGCCGGCGAGATCGTCGACGCCCCAGGCGCTCCGGCCCGCGGGATGAGAGCCAGCGGGTTCCGGATCCCAGGAGCTGAAGTCGAAAACGCCGCGCTCGGGCGTCGGCGGTTCGTTGCCCCAGGGATATTGCCGGGCGTCAGCCGTATCGGAGCCGTACGCGCCTCGCTGGTACTCGGCCTCGGTCGGCAGCCGCGCGCCACGCCAGCGCGCAAAGGCGTTCGCTTCCGCCCAGCTCACATACACCGGCCAGGAAAGCGGCAGCGGCATCGTGTCGAACATCCCGCGCCAGCGCCAGTCGCCGTCTGCCCGATCCCAGAATGGCGGATGCAGCACACGCTCGCGCTGGATCCATTCCCAGTCGTCAGCGCGCCACCAGCGCGCCTGCCCATAGCCGCCCGCTTCGACGAACTCGAGATA
>JALYJS010000469.1 GCA_030799345.1 Pseudomonadota bacterium
CCTGGAGGTCGTGAAACCCGACGAGGCGGGTGTTGTGGGCGGCAGCGGTCAGCGTGTCGTGATCTGGCACAGCAGTTCTCCCGGAATCGATTAGTAATGAATGCACATGCTACTGCACGCGGCCTACTTCACCACGCCGAGCGCTCTTAGGAATTCCTCCTGGATGACGCGGTTCTCGGCGAGATACTTCGCGAAAGCGGCGCTGTCCAGGTAATTGTTGTCGAACATGTTGCGGTGGGAATAGTCCTTGTACGCGGGGCTCTCGTAGACGCGCTTCAAGGCCGCCTCCATCGCTGCGGCGGCTTCCTTCGGCACCGCGGCGGGCATGCCGAACCCGCGCCCGGTGGCCGAGACGACGTTGAAGCCCAGGTCCCTCGCCGTCGGGATATCGGGCGCCTGGACGAAGCGCCGCTCGCCCACCACCGCGAGCACCCGCATCTTCTTCGATTCGACCAGCGCCAGCATCTCGCTCAGGTTCTCCCCGGTGGTTTCGATGTGCCCGCCGAGGGTCGCGAGCACCGCATCGCCGCCGCCCTTGAAGGTCACGTACTTGAATTTCGCGCCGGTGGCGCGTTCGAGGAGGTAGAACGCGAGGCGCCCGGCTCCCGTTCCCGTGCCCGATAGCCCCACCGCTATCGTGTCTGGCTCGCGTTTGCCTGCGTCAAGCAGGTCCTTCAGCGTCTGGAATTTGGATTCGGCGCGCACCGCGACCACCTGCGGATCCTGCGCGAACATCGCAAGCGGGGTGAAGATGCTGAGGGGCAGATCAAGCTCGGGCCGGACTGATGCGTTCAGCACCCCGCCGGTCGCCATCGTCATGATGACGTGCGGGTCGCCGCGCTTCCCCTTGATGTAGTTGTAGGCAATCGCACCCCCGCCGCCCACGCGATTGGAAGTGATGATCGGCTGCGAAAAGGCCTTGTCTTTCCTGAGAAGCTCGGTGATGTTGCGCATGAAGAGATCGGTGCCGCCGCCCGGCGAGGACTGCCCAACGAACTCGATCGTCCGGGACGGATACGTTTGGGCTTCTGCGGCGCCGGCCACGAACGCTGTCGCGCAAAGCGCGCCGATAAGGGATGAACCAATGCGAGTGCGAACGCTGCTGCGATTCATGATGTTCTCCTCCAGTTATTGCGCAGGGTGCGTCGGACGAGATCAATCGAGTTTGATATTCGCGGCCTTTCCGATCTTCTGATAATGGGCAAACATTTTTCGGACGACGACGGCGTATTGGGCGGCGCCGATCGGATCCACGACGTAGCCATCTCGCGCCGCGACGGCCTTGACCTCGGGCGTCTGCAGCAGCCGCATGAGGTCGGCGCTCAGGCGGTCGACGGCATCCTTCGGCGTCGCTGCGGGCACCCACAGCGCCATCGCGGCCGTCATCTCGAAATCCGGGAAGCCCGCCTCGATCATGGTGGGGACGTCCGCGAGCAGGGGAGAGCGCTCACGCGACGTGATGGCCAGCGGCCGGAGCTTGCCCGTCGGAACATGCTGGATCATGGGCGCGACGGTCGAAATCAGAATGCTGGCGTGTCCGCCCAGGACTGCCATCGCGGACGGTGCGCCGCCCTGAAAGACCACGGGCTTCATGTCGATCCGTGTCATTTGTTTCAGCAGCTCGCCCGACAGGTGCTGCCCGCCGCCGTAGATATTGATCGAGTAGACGAGCTCGCCGGGGCGCGCCCGCGCGAGAGCGACGAGCTCCTTCACGTTCTTCGCGGGCACCGACGGATGTACAGAGAACACGTAAGACTGAGTTCCGACGCCGACGACGGGCGTGAGATCCCTTAAAAGATCGTATGGAAGCTTCGATCGAAGCGCGGCATTCGACACGGAGCCGCCGACCAGAACCGTGTGTCCGTCTGCCGGTGCGCGGACCACATGCTCGATGCCGATGGAGGAGTTGGCGCCCGGGCGGTTTTCCACGAGGACCGTCTGGCCCAGCGCCTTGCTGAGCGGCTGCTGGATCGTGCGCGCGACGACGTCGACCGATCCCGCCGGCGGATACGGCACGATGAGCCGCACGACTTTCGACGGATAGGGCTGTGCGGCGGCGGGAACTGCAGACAGCGTCATCGCCAACACTGCCACAAGCATTGCAAGCGAGCTTCCCGTATTCATCGATCGCCTCCGCGTCGTTGACGTTGGGACCAGGCTGAAGCCGACCCTTCAGGCG
>JALYJS010000477.1 GCA_030799345.1 Pseudomonadota bacterium
GCCGTGAGCCAGCGGCGCACGACGTCGAATGCGATCTGGCTGCGCGCATGGCCGACGTGGATATGGTCATAGACGGTCATGCCGCAGACATACATGCCGACATGCCCGGGGACGATGGGGCGGAAGACTTCCTTGCGCCCGGTCAGCGAGTTGTGGATTTGCAGCATGTCGTATCAGTCGGATCGGATCTCTGCAGCGCTGGCCAGTCTTTGCCGCACCAGCGGCGCCGGTATCGCGGCCAGCAGCGCCGCGAGCTCCGGCCCGTCGTGGCGGCCGGTCAGGGCGATTCGCAAGGGTCGGTACAGTGCCGCACCTTTGCGTCCGGTGCTGGCTTTCAGGCGCCCGGCCAGCGGCGTGAGCGCTCCACCGGTCGCGGCAAATGCGTCCAGCGCCGCCTTGAAGAATCCGGCGCCCGCCTCTGCGACCTGGGCACGGTCCTCGGCCGACAACGTGGGCAATTCGCCTGTCAGCACGGCGAGCCAGTCGCGCGCGTCGCCGGGCAGCAGCAAATTGCCCTGCAGGAGTTCCGCGGCCGCGATGCGCTCGGCGCGCGGCCACGCGTCCGGAAACACCGGCGCCAGCCAGTCCACCACCGCTTCCGGCGTGAGCCGCAGCACCGCTTCGCGCTGCCAGTGCTCGAGTTGCGTGCGGTCGAATCTGGCCGGCGCTCGGCCGAGATCATCAGCGCGGAACACAGCAGCGAGGCCGTCGCGATCGATCCAGCGGTCCGGCGCGCCGTGATGGCCGAGACGCAGCAGGTAGTTGGAAACGGCGTCCGGTAGGAACCCCTCCTCGCGCAGCTGCGCCACGGTCACGCTGTTGCGGCGCTTTGATTGCGGCAGGCCATCCGGATCCAGCAGCAGCGGCAGGTGCCCGTAGACCGGCGGTGGCAGCGCGAGTGCCTGCAGCAACAGGATCTGCCGCGGCGTGTTGCTCAGGTGGTCGTCGCCGCGCAGCACGTGGGTCACGCCCATAAGCGCGTCGTCCAGCGCATTGCAGAAGAAGAACACGGTGCCCCCGTCTGCGCGCCGGATGAGGAAATCGCCGAGACTCGCGGCCGCGAAGGACTGCGGGCCGCGGACCAGGTCGTCGAATTCGATGTTGCCGGACTCCGGCACGCGGAAGCGAAGCGCCGGTCGACGGCCCGATGCCATCCGGGCCGCGCGCGCCGTCGCATCGAGGTTTCTGCAGGTGCCCGGGTAGCGCGGCGGCTGGCCGGATGCGAGCTGGGTCTTGCGTGCGATATCGAGTTCGATCGCGGTGCAGAAACACGGGTAAGCGTGACCTGCCTGCTCGAGGCGATGGTAGTGCTCACGGTAGATCGCGCTGCGTTCCGACTGCCGGTAGGGACCCCTGCCGTCGTCGCGGTCCGGGCCGGCATCCCAGGCGATGCCGAGCCAGTGGAGATCGGACATCTGAAGAGTCGCATGGCCCGCGCTGTCGCGGGCCTGGTCGGTGTCCTCCACACGGAGCAGGAACCGGCCGTTTGCGGCGCGCGCAAACAGGAAGCTGAACAGCGCCGTGCGCGCGTTGCCGGGATGCAGCGCACCGGTCGGACTCGGTGCGAATCGCGTGACGAGATCGGAATTCATGGCCGACACAGTCTAAGGTATCGGACCGGGCAGCTCACGCGCCCGGTGCGCTACTATTCCGTGGAGGTCCAGACGATGCCGATACTCCTCTTGACGCTGCTGTTTCTGTCGTGGGTGCCGCTCGTGCAGGCTGCGGACCAGCCGTCCTCGCTCGCGCCACGCGTCGCCTTCGAGACGACCCATGGCAATTTCACCGTGGAACTCGACGCCGTGCGCGCACCGCTCACCGCGGAGAATTTCCTGCGCTATGTCCGCGACGGCGCCTACGACGGCACGACCTTTCATCGCGTCATAGCGAACTTCGTCGTTCAGGGCGGTGGCTATGACCAGGAACTTCGGGAGCGGCCCGCCAGCGCGGCGATCCCGAATGAGAGCGGCAACGGCCTGTCCAATCGCCGCGGCACGCTCGGTCTCGCCCGCGAGGACAGCCCCCATTCCGGCTCCTCGCAGTTTTACGTCAATCTGGTGGACAACCTGGCGCTCGATCCGTTGCCCACGCGCTGGGGCTATGCAGTGTTCGGGCGCGTCGTCGAAGGCATGGAAGTCATCGACCGCATCGCCCATCTCAAGACCGAAACCGTCGGGGCACTGGGCGCGGACGTACCGGTGGAGCGCCCGGCAATCAAGCGCGCCTGGGTCCTCGACGATCCGCCGCCGGCGCCCGCCGAACCGCAGTGAACAGCTGGTTCGCGTCGGATCTGCATTTGGATCCGGCAGCGCCGGAAATCGCGGGGCGCTTCCTGCGCTTCGTCTCGGGACCGGTGCAGGGCGCGCACGCGCTCTACCTGCTCGGCGATCTGTTTGAAGCCTGGCTTGGAGACGACGATCCGGAGCCCGCCCATCGCGAGGTGATTGCGGCGCTTGCCAGGCTCGCCGCGACCGGCACACTCGTATACGTAATGCGCGGCAATCGCGATTTCCTGATCGGCGAGCGGTTCTGCGCAGAGGCCGGCGCGATCCTCCTGGAGGATCCCGCGATCGTCACGATCGGCAGCGAGCGCGCGATGCTGTCGCACGGCGACGGCCTGTGCGTGGACGATGCCAGCTATCAACGGCTGCGCGCGCTGGTTCGGGATCCCGGAGTCCGTAAACAGTTCATGGGTCTGCCGCTCGCCAGCCGACACAAGCTCGCGGTCGAAGCCCGTGCCGGCAGCCGCGCGCACCTCGCAGGCACGGACGATTACATCACTGACGTGAACCAGGCTGCGGTCGAAGCCTTGATGACGGCTGCGGGAATCGATCTCCTGATCCACGGCCACACGCACCGTCCGGAGGTGCATCGCTTCAGCCTGGGCGCGGTCACCGGGACACGCATCGTGCTCGGCGACTGGCATGCGACCGCGCGGGTGCTGCAGTGGGACGAGACAGGCTGGCGGCTGGTGCCCTGCCCCGCCTGATCAGCGCTCTTTCTCGTCCTGCTCGAGTTCGCGCGCGGCATCCAGCAGCCGCTCGGCGCTGGGGTAGCGGCGCTGCGGATCCTTGGCGATGCAGTTACGCAGCAGTCCTTCGAAGCGCTTCAGCTCCGCGTGCAGTTCCGGTATCGGAGAATTCGCGTGCTTGTAGATCACCTGCATCGGCGTGCCCGCGACGTATGGCTTGCGGCGCATCAGCATCTCGAAGTAGATGATGCCCAGGCTGTAGATATCGCTGCGCTCGTCGGTGTCGCGGCCGTGGCCCTGCTCCGGGCTCATGTAGTACGGGGTGCCGAAGATCTCGCCGCTGCCGGTGATCGCGGCATCGAGGGCGAGCTGCTTCGACATGCCGTAATCGATCAGCGCTACGGAGGTTTCATCGCGCAGCATCACGTTGCCGGGCTTCAGGTCGCGGTGCAGCACACCCGACTTGTGCAGTACGACCAGCGCCTCCGCCATCTGCCGCAGGAACGTGAGCGCCTGCAGCGGCTCGATGCCGGTCCGGATGCGCGCACGCAGGTCGCCGAGCGGGAAGTACTCCATTGCAATGAATGCATGATCGTCGGCAACGCCGAAATCGTGCACGCGCGCGACGTTCGGGTGATCGATGCCCGCCGCAATCTGGTACTCGCGCAGGAACCGGTCGAACGTCTTCGCTTCCGATCCGCCGTCCGGCGGCTGGCGCAGCACTTTAAGCACGACCTCCTCCCCGGTCCGCTCGCTCCGGGCGAGATAGACGCTCGATACCGGGTTTTCGGCCAGCTGGCTGACAAAGCGAAACCCGCGGATGTTCACCTCGCCAAAGCGGCCCGTGCGCGGCTCGTCCTCCGGCCTCGGGGCGGGCACCGGAGTCGAGCCACGGCCTGCCTGCGCGCCGCGCAGCGCCGCGATCAGGCGGGCGTGGTCGATCTTGCGGCCCGAAAGGCAGGCATGCGCGCCGGCGGCGGTTGCCGCCTCCTCCGCTTCGGCCGTCACATTCCTCATCAGGTAGATCACGGGCGGAAAGCCATTCCGGCGGCTGAGGTCGCGCAGCCACGACAAGCCGTCTTCCTTGCCCGGGGTGTCGCCGAGCAGGACGGCGTCGTACGCCGTTCCCGAAAAATCCGGCGGCAGCGGCCCGCGGGCGACCGGATCGTATTCGGCTATTGACGGCGATTCGAAGCCGGTCGAGACATGATGCGTCAGCAACCGCCGGAACTCGTCCTGGTCGTCGATGATCAAAACCCGCACGCTCATGACGCCATTCTACAGCGCGAGACGCAGCGCGAGGACAATGTCGCCGACGTTGGTGCCGGTGTCGCCGGTGCAGACCAGGTCGCCAGTCGCTTCGAGCACGACGCCGCTGTCGGCGGCGGCGAGCGCAGCATCGACATTGAAACCGGCGCCGGCCGCGCGCGCAATGGTTTCCCCGTCGACGATCGCGCCGGCGTCCTCGCTCCTGCCGTCGCGCCCGTCCGTGCCGGCCGCGAGCACCAGGTAATCCGCATGACCGGCAATATGCGTCGCTGCTTCCAGCGCGAGATGCTGGCAGCGACCACCACGCCCCGGCGTTGCCGGCAGTCGAACGACCGTTTCCCCGCCCCAGGCCTGAAGCCCGGAGGGGCCAAGCGCCAGTTCGTGACAGACATGCCGCGCCGCGGCTGCCGCTTCTCCGGCGAGTCTCGGCTCCCTGCGGACCGCGGCTAGCCCGGCCTGCCGCGCGGCACGCAGCACGGCGTCGAGCGCATCGTCGAGGCTGCCGACCAGCGTGACCTGGGTGCCGGCGAGCAGGCCAGATCCCACAATGTCAGGGTCATCGCGCGGAACGTCCGAGATCATGAGACCTTCGACCGCGCATCCGGCGAACTGCCGCGGCAGCCCGCCGGCCTTGATCCGCGACAACCGCCCACGCTGCGCATTCAGCTCCTCGATGTCCATGCCGCTCTTTTCCGATCGCGCATGCAGTTCGCGAAGCTGCGCGAGCGTGACACCCGCGGCCGGCACCTCGAGCAGCGCGGATGCGCCGCCGGACACACAGAGCAGAACGCGGCTTCCGGCCGGCGTCGCCGCCGCGAAAGCGAGAGCTGCCTCGCCCGCGGCGAGACTGCGTTCATCGGGCGCCGGATGCCCCGCCTCGCGGCAGTCGAAACCCGTCGACGACGCGAGCATCGGGGGGATGGCGCCGTCGGGCGCGACGACCAGCGCGCGCGACAGGCGCGGACCGAGCACATCGCGTGCGCCCAGGGCCATCGAGGCCGCGGCCTTGCCCACGGCGAGCAGGCTGACCGGCCCGCTGCCCGCATCGTTTGCGAGCGCGGCACGCACCCGCCGCCGTCCGTCCACCGCCGCGAGCGCCGCGTTCAGCCAGTCGAGCAGCAGGACACGGCGAGGATCTGCAGCCTGCCCGCTCATCGGGCCCGGTCAGACGGCTCGAGCGGTCCGTCCACCCGGCAGTTCCAGCATGCGCTGCGCGCGCACGCCGTCCGAGCGGTCGCGCTCGATACCCGCCAAGTATTCCCCGGTCACGTCCCCGGTGACGTACTCGCCAGAGAAACAGGACGTATCGAAGGCCGTGATGCGTGCATTGTCGTGGCGGCAAGCGGCGATCAGGTCCTCGAGATCCTGGTAGATCAGCCAGTCGGCGCCGATGAAGGCCGCAACGTCGTCTTCGCTGCGGCCGTTTGCGACGAGTTCGGCTGCGACCGCCATGTCGATCCCATAGACATTGGGATAGCGCACCGGGGGCGCGGCCGATGCGAAATAGACCTTGCGTGCGCCGGCCTCGCGAGCGAGCTCGATGATCTGGGCAGAGGTCGTGCCGCGGACTATCGAGTCGTCGACCAGCATCACGTTGCGGCCGCGAAACTCCAGGTCGATCGCATTCAGCTTGCCGCGCACCGACTTCTGCCGCATTTCCTGACCGGGCATGATGAACGTGCGCCCGATGTAGCGGTTCTTGACGAAACCCTCGCGATATTTCACGCCCAGGGACAACGCGAGCTGCAGTGCGCTCGTGCGGCTGGTATCGGGTATCGGGATCACGACGTCGATGTCGTGCACCGGGCGCAGGCGCTGGATCTTTTCGGCGAGCTTCTCGCCCATCCGCATGCGGGCCTTGTGAACCGAGATGTTGTCGATGATCGAATCCGGCCGCGCCAGATAGACGTATTCGAAGATGCAGGGCGTGTGCTGCTCGGCCGCTCCGCACTGGTGCGCGTGCATGCGTCCCTGCATGTCGATGTAGATGCCCTCCCCCGGCCCGACGTCGCGCACCAGGGAGAAACCCAGCATGTCGAGCGCCACGCTCTCGGATGCGAGCATCCATTCGGGCCCGCGCGGCGTGTCCCGCTTGCCGAGCACAAGCGGCCGGATGCCGTGTGGATCGCGGAACCCGGCGATGCCGTGGCCGACGATGAGCATCACGGCGGCATAACCACCGCGGCAGCGCCGGAATACGGACTCGAGCGCGCGGAATACGTCGGCGGCAGCCGGCTTGGCCGCCGTCGAGCGCTGCAGCTCGCTCGCGAACACATTCAGGAGCACTTCGGAATCGGATCCGGTGTTCAGGTGCCGGCGGTCCTCGGCGACCATCGTCCGGGTGAGCGCCTCTGCGTTGGTGAGGTTGCCGTTGTGGCCGAGGCCGAGGCCGAACGGCGCGTTGACATAGAACGGTTGGGATTCGGCCGCGCCGTCGCGGCCCGCGGTCGGGTACCGCACGTGACCGATGCCGGCATTGCCGACGAGCTGGCGCATGTCGCGTCCGCTGAACACATCGCGCACCAGGCCCGCGTCCTTGCGGACGAACAGTGCGCGTTCGTCCATCGTCATGATGCCCGCGGCATCCTGCCCGCGATGCTGCAGCACCGTCAGCGCGTCATAGATCCGCTGGTTGACCGGTGAGGTCCCGACGATGCCGACGAGGCCGCACATCGCGTCAGCTCCCGGGCTTGTCGGCGGCTTTCTCGAGCAGCGCATCCGCCGCAGGCTCGGCGTAGCGCTCGAGCCAGTTTGCGATGGCTTCCGCGGCGGGCATGCTGCGGGTTTTCTGCCACCATTCCTCCCCGTCGAGGTTCACGGCACGTGCGGCGATCACGATCAGGCCGACGATGACGATGCCGCGCATGAGGCCGAAAACCGCGCCGATCAGCCGGTCCATGACCGCGAGGCCCGCGGCGCGATGCGCGAAATAAGCGACCGTGCTGCCGATGCCCGCGCCGATGACCAGCACCAGGAGGAATACGATCGCGCGGCCGGCCCACTCGCGGATGCCGGGCTCGCCGAGAGCGCCGCCAAGCCACGGATTGACGAGGTAGGCGAAATGCCACGCCAGCCACAGTGCGACCAGCCATGTCAGGAGCGCGATGGACTCGCGGATGAATCCGCGGATGTAGCCGAGGATGCCGGAGGCCAGCAGGATGATCGCGAAAAGATGGTCGGCGCCATTCATCGTGCGGTCGCTCCCGTCATTGGGTGGCGCATTCTAGCCGATCACGGATGCGGCGCGACGACCGGCTGGAATCCGTCCTTGCGCAGGCGGGCGGCAATTGCCGCCGCACGCGCGCGGTCCTGCTCCGGGCCGACGCGCACCCGATGCAGCACTTTTCCGTCGGCCCGATATTCCAGCATGAACGCCGCATACCCGTTCCTGCGCAATTTTGCGACCAGGTCATCGGCTTTTTCGCGCGTCGAGAACGCGCCAAGCTGCACGGCCCAAGCCGGCTGGCCGGGCGCTACGCCGGTACCCGGCGCATCCGGCGGCGGACCCGGGGGTTCTGGCGCTGGCGGCCGTTCGGATACCGGTTCCGGTTCCGGTTCCGGCACCGCAGCCCGCGGCGCGGCTGGCGGCTCGGCCGCCTGCGGCAGCGGCTCATCGACTACCATTCGTCCGGATTCCGCCGACAACGGCTCCGGCACGAGATCTTCCTCCTTCGCTGGCTCGCTCGCGGCGTGCACCGGTATGACCACGCTGCGCCGCTCGGCAATCTCGGAGACATCGGACTCCCGTGCGGGACCCTTGAGGAGCGCGGGCACGAAAAGCACCACGATCGCGACCAGCACGAGCGCACCGACGAGCCGTTCCCTCACCTGAACTTCCATGACGGGTGGATTGTAGCCTGCAGGATTCGATCAGGCCGCAGCGCCGAGACTGGCGAGCGCCGGACCCACCGTCAGGAAAGAACCGAACACGAGCACGCGGTCACCTGCGACGCAGAGCGCCCGCGCCATTCGCAGGCCGGTTTCCACGTCGCCCGCAACGTCTGCCGCATGGCCGGTACCGCTGGCGATCCGCCGCGCGAGCTCGACGGCCGCAAGCGCCCGGGCACCGGACAAACCCACCGCGATCCACCGATCGACGCCGCCGGCGAGCGCTCTGACGATGCCTGCGATGTCTTTGTCCGCCAGGATGCCGCACACCGCGATGGTTTGACCGCGGGCGGGCCGCGCTGCGAGGCTGGCGGCCAGCGCCTGCGCCGCGTCCGGGTTGTGCGCGACATCCAGTATCCACTCCGGCTCACCGCCGATGACCTGGAACCGCCCGGCAAGGCGGACCTCCTTCAGACCGGTGCGAACGGCTTCGTCAGGCACCAGCACCGAAGGCTCCGCGCCTTCGAGTACGGCGAGCGCGGTTACGGCATTGGCGAGCTGCGCGCTGCCGGCGAGACCGGGCAACGGCAGTTCGCGCCGGCGCGAACCGACGCCGATGTAATCCCAGCCATCTGCACGCTCGACGAAATCGAAATCGCGGCGAAAACGCCTGAGCCTGGCGCCACAGGCCGCTGCCGCGCGCGCGACGCTTTCGGGCATTGCGCGCGCGCCGAAGATCGCGGGCCGGCCCGGCCGGAAAATGCCTGATTTCTCGACGCCGATCTCTTCGACCGTGCTGCCCAGCCACTCGCAATGATCGAGTCCGACCGAAACCACGGCCGCGACGTCCGCGTCCGCCAGGTTGACCGCATCCAGCCGGCCTCCCATGCCGACCTCGAGCACGGCGACGTCCACGTGCTCCTCTGCGAACCGCACGAATGCGGCCAGCGTGCTCCACTCGAAGAATGTCAGCGAAATGTCGCCGCGCGCCTGGTCTATGCGCGCGAATGCGGAGACGATCGCGGCGTCATCGGCGTCGCACCCACCGGTGCGGATGCGTTCGTTATAGGTGACGAGGTGCGGCGACGTGAACAGGCCGACGTCGTAGCCGGCCGCCCCGAGTATCGCGTCCAGATACGCGCAGACGGAGCCCTTGCCATTCGTGCCGCCGATCGTCAGCACTGTGCGCGGGCGCGGCAGGGCGAGCCGGCGCCAGACCTCGCCTGCCCGCTCCAGTCCTGGATCGATGGCGACCGGATGCGCCACCTGCTGCCAGGCGAGCCACTCCGCGATGGTGGCGAAGCGCACGCCCCGCGCTAGCCGGAAACCGCCGGCACTTTCATCAGCATGCGCAGCAGCAGTGCGATGCGGTCGCGCAGGTCGCGCCGGTCCACGATCATGTCGATCGCGCCGTGATCGAGCAGGAACTCGCTGCGCTGGAAACCTTCGGGCAGGGTCTCGCGTACCGTCTGCTGGATCACCCGCGGTCCCGCGAATCCGATCAGCGCCCTGGGTTCCGCGATGTTGATGTCGCCGAGCATCGCGAGGCTCGCCGATACGCCGCCCGTCGTCGGATCGGTCTGCACCGAAATGAACGGCAGGCGCGCGCGGGCCAGTGCAGCGAGCGCGGCACTGGTCTTGGCCATCTGCAGCAGCGACAGCAGCCCTTCCTGCATGCGTGCGCCGCCACTCGCCGAAAAATTCACGACGGGACAACGGTGCCCGATCGCATGCTCGACACCGCGTACGAAGCGTTCGCCGACCACCGAGCCCATCGAACCGCCCAGGAAACCGAACTCGAATGCACTCGCGACCAGCTCGATGCCGTCCAGCGTTCCCGCCAGCACCACGATCGCATCGCGTTCCTCGACGGTCTTCTGGGCGGCCGCGAGCCGGTCGCGATAACGCTTGTTGTCGCGGAATCGCAGCGGGTCCTCCGGCTGGACGCCGGCGCCGATTTCCATCGTGCCGTCCGGATCGAGGAAATGCGTGAGGCGCTCCCGCGCCCCGATGCGCATGTGATGGGCGCACTTCGGGCAGACCTGCAGGTTGCGTTCGACCTCCGGCCGGTACAGCACGGAATCGCAGGCAGGGCATTTCATCCAGAGCCCTTCCGGCACCGAGCGCGTGCGCCGCTCGGTCTTGATGCGCGACGGGATGATCTTCTCGAACCAGGTCATGGCGACGTTCCTTCAGGCGCCAGCGATCATAGCCCAAGGCCCGGCCGGGACGAGATCGGGCACCTGCAGCGACGGCGGATAGCGCACCTTCCAGAGATAGAGTCCGGCCGCGGGAGCCGTGACGCCGGCGCGGCTGCGGTCGCGGGCGGCCAGGATCTCGCCGATCCAGTTCGGCGGCCGCTTGCCCTCGCCGACCTGCAGCAGGGATCCGGCGATGTTCCGGACCATGTGTTGCAGAAAGGCGTTCGCGGTGATCTCGATGGTCACGAGCGCACTGTCGCCGCTGACGACGATTTCGTCGACGTGGCGCTTGGCGGTCGGAGACTGGCATTCGACGGCGCGGAAGGACGAGAAATCGTGTTCTCCCACCAGCAGCTGGGCGGCCTCGTTCATCGCGGCCACATCGAGCGCTGCACGCACCCAGCACACGCGGTCACGCAGCAACACGGGCCGCGTCGCGCGCTGCAGCAGGCAGTAGCGATAGCTGCGGGCTATCGCCGTATAGCGCGCGTGAAAATCGCGGTCGACTTCCATCGCCCAGGTCAGCGCGATGTCGGTCGGCAGGTGGGTGTTCGCACCGAGCAGCCAGCCGCGCAGCGGCCGGTCGGCGGATGTGTCGAAATGAGCGACCTGCCCGGTCGCGTGGACTGCCGCGTCGGTACGGCCGGCCGCGATCGCAGCCACGGGATGGTCCGCGACGGAAGACAAGGCCTGCTGCAGGCCGTCCTGGATGGTCGGCAGCCCCGGCTGCGACTGCCATCCCGCGTACCGCGTGCCGTCGTACTCGAGACCGACGGCGAAGCGCCGGAGCGCTGTGCTCACGCTCCCGGCAGAGAGTCGATCAGGCGGCGTGCTTCCTGCTTCTGCGAGGAGCTGCCTTCGGCCAGCACTTCCTGCAGGATGTTACGGGCGCCGTCCGGGTCGCCCATGTCCATGTACGCGCGTGCGAGATCGAGCTTGGTGCCGACTTCGCTCATCGTGACCGGTTCGAGCTCCGACAGTCGCGGCATCTCGGTGACCATGCTGTCGCGAGTGGTCGGCGCTTGATCCGAATCATTGGTGGAATCGCCTACATCGAGGTCGATGCCGTCCAATTCGAACTTCGGCAGCATCGCCGTGTCGCTCGTCTCGCCCAGCGGCATCAGCGCCGTGCCGTCGTCGTCTTCCGCACGCCGCACCTGCCGGGTGGCGTCGTCGCGCCGACTGATCATCGTCGTGTCGTCGCCGAGCTCGGTGGAAAACGCGGTCGCGTCCTCCGCATCGGTCAGCTCGCCCAGGTGGCCGTGATCGAGTCCGAGATCGTCGATCGCCATCTCCGCCGTCGAATCCGTCGGAATGACCGGCTGTTCGGTGGCCAGCATCTTGCGTTTCAGCGTAGGCGTTTCAACCGTCGGCGTTTCGGACGAGGGCAGTTCGAGCGTCGGCATCTCGACTGTGCCTGGCGTCGGCTTACGGACGATCTCCTGGGTCGTTGTGGGCGACACATGCCCTTCGTCCAGGTTGAATTCTATGGAGGTGTTCTCGCCCGTCGCCGCGTCGCTGTCGGACAGCGCTGCGGACGTACCGAGGTCGAAGTCTAGCCCTTCATCCCCATCCGGTGTCGAGAGCAGGTCCAGGTCGACCAGGTTGTCGCCGCCTTCCAGCGAGAGGTCGACGCCTGCGTCCTGCACGCCGCCAGCAAACATCGATTCGGTCGGCGCGAGCTGGCTGCCCATGATCACCATGCGGTCCCAGTCGCCACCGGGGCCCAGCGTCTTTTTCAGGTCGCGAGCGACCGCCAGGAACTGAGCGGTGTCGCCGGCGACGAAATGAATCTCCGCCAGCTTCAGCTTGAGGTCATTCCGGTCCGGCGAATGCTGCAGCGCCCTTCGCACCAGGTCGACTGCCTGGTCGTACAAGCCGTAGGCCATGTGGAAATCGGCCTCGGCCAGCGGGTCTGCCTGATCGAGGTCGAGCGCCGCCTCTGCGCTGATCGTCTCCTCATGGCCGGCGCCGACCGGTCGTGGCACTTCCGGCTTCGGGCGCGCAATCGGGCGCTCCTCGACCACGAAGTCCTGGTCCTGATCCTCGAAACTTACCGGCCGTTCGAGCTCGGTGGTCCGATCGGCGGCGGTCGCCAGCGACCGTAGCCGCATGGTCTCGGTCGGAACCGGGGCCGATCCCGGCACCTCGAAACCCTGGAGCGCGACGCTCACGTCTTCATCGCGCCTGCGGCGGAAGTAGCCGAAGCCCAGGATGCCGATCAACAGCAAGCCCGCTGCGCCGAGCAGGAACATCCAGTTCTCGGTGAGGCTGTCGAAGAACGATTTTTCCGCGGCGACTGGCGGAGCCTCGACGGGGGCCCGTTCGGCCGGGGGTGTGGGCGCGGGTTCCGTCGGCTGCACGTCATCTTCCGGGGCCACGGGCGCCTCGTCCACGGGCGGCGGAACGGCGGACTGATCGGCGGCCGCCTGATCGGCAGCAGCCTGATCGGCAGCAGCCTGCGCCGCTGCCGCTTCGGCAGTGCGCCGCTCCTCGAGATTGCGCTGCAGCTGCGCGAGCTCCTGGTTACGCAGCTCGAGCAGCCGGCGCTGCTCGGCGATGTCGCGCTCGAGGGATTCGATCTGTGACTCGACTCGTCCGCTGGACTCGGGTTCGCCGGTACCGGTGTCGGCGACACCCTCCTCCGGCGTCACCAGACGTAACTGTCCGCTCTCGACACCGCGGGCGTCGCGCCAGGCCGCGGTCTGGCGCCGGACTTCCGCAGCGGCATCTGCCGGTGCGATGTCCTGGTATTCAGAAGCATCCGGCACGCGCAGGATCGCCCCGGCGCGAAGGTGATTGATGTTGTCGCCGAAAGCTTCCGGGTTGGCGCGGAACAGGCCGAGCATCAGGCGTTGCGTCGCCTGGCGGTCGCCTCCGGTCATCGACCCCGCGATTCCATAGAGGGTATCGCCACGCTCGACACGATGCGTCGTGCCCCCACTATCTGCGGGTGCAATCGCTGGCGCGCGCGCAGGTTGCGCGACGGCCGCCGCAGCGGGCGCCGGGGCGCTTTCGGGACGCGACGGCGCCGGCGCCGGCATTGTCGTCGGC
>JALYJS010000233.1 GCA_030799345.1 Pseudomonadota bacterium
CGCCCCTGCGGTTCGAGGAAGTCGGTTCGCCCGGGTTTTTCCTGGGTTGGGCGCGCCCGGCCTTGTTCGTCGGTGCCCTTTCCGCCAAGCCTGCGGACGGCTCCGAGCGGCGCACCGTCTACGATGCGGGCGCACAAGTTGACCTGAGTTTCACCGTGCTCCACCGCCTGAATATGACCCTGTCGTTTGGCTATGCCGCCGGTTTCGAAGACGGCGACAAGGTCGACGACGAGTGGATGCTGTCGCTAAAGATCCTCTAGGGCGAACTCTTCCCGAGCTTGCCGATGTAAGTCGGGTGGACCCGCTGCGCGGAAATCGCGCCGATTTTCTCCCGGTTGGATTTCAGGCCCAACAGGTAGTAGAGGAAGGCGCAGCCAGCGCCGACCAGCCCCAGCATGATGGCGACGCGGCCCTGGTTCGCCGCGAGATTGAAGGCAGCGTGGTATGCACCCGCGAGGACCAGCCCCTCGAACATCTTGGCTTCGTGATAGAGACGCTCGCGGCGAAACAGGAAAACCTTGTGCAACAGGCGATAAACCGGCCCCCTGCCGCCGTGGTGGTGGCGTACCTGTTCGGCCGAGAAATGCGCCAGGCCATAGAAGTAGCCGAGGATTCCGGAAGCCACCGCATGCATCAGCACGGTCAGCACCGAGCGCAGCAGCAGCGTCGGCGTGTCCCCCGCGGCAAGCAGCCGCGGAAAATACAGGAGCACGTTCTCGGCAAAGGCAAAGGCCAGCCCGACGATGATCGAGAACTCGATCGCATCGTCGATCGACTGGATGCTGTCGTCGTCAGTGAAGCGGACGATCAGGTGCTTGGAGTATTCCTCGGCAAAAGCCAGGAAAATCAGGCTGAACGCCATCACCGAGAGTCCGAACCAGTAAAAAACCGCGACGAATATCGTCAGGAACAGTCCGACGGCGAGAAAGTTCAGCGGCTCTTCGTACAGGCCGTTAAGCAGTCCGAGCGCCGCTTGGCGCGATTGGCGAACGAAATCGATGACCGACCAGACCGTCAGTACGGCCAGCAGCACGGCGTTTGCGTACCAGGCGATCTTGACCGACATGGGCACTGCGCCGAAATCGCCGGACAGGGGCAGATCGGGAATGACGGTCGCCATCGCCCATATCAGAAATGGCAGCGCGAAGAATGTCAGTGATAAGCCGTGCAGGGCCTTGATGCAGAGTTTCTCGTGCAACAGGTAGATCACGTGGACCAGCGCGACGACCAGCAGGGTGCTGATCGCCATCACTGCGAAGGTCAGGTAGACCTGCATGAAGTTCAGGATCCGCAGCGTCAGCGTGTTCTGCTCGACCACCTCGAGCCGGAACGGCAGGCTGAATATCGTGGATATCGAGCTCAGCGCCGTGCCGTCGGCTGCCGCCAGACTGGCGCCGGGATTGATCACGACCAGGACGAGCACGGCGGCGAGCGCCGCGATCGCGGCGTTGGCGATGGTGCGGGCGGAGAGCCGTTCCAGCAGGAACATGAACAGCGAAAAGAGGACTACGAAATGGAACAGGTCGGCCAGCGATGCGCCAAGCGCGCCCAGAGTCTCGCGCAACTGGTCGTGGCTGAGTGTCGCTGCCACCAGCAACAGCGCCGCCAGCAGCATGGCGACGAAACGCAGCGAGTGGTGGGTAACCCGCCGTGTAATCAGCTGAAACAGCTTGATGATGCCGATCAGCACCAACACCACGACGGTCAGGAAGACCAGCAGGCTGAGCGCCTGTTTTCCGCTGTCGCCACCGTCCTGTGGGATCGCCGCTGCTTCGTTGGTCTGCAACTGGACCCCGAGCCCGGCCATGAACAGCAAGAGCGGCACCACCGCCAGGGTACCCAGCACGAAAGTCACGACGACCAGCTGGCGCGATTCGGGGTTGCGGGAGATAAAAAACCACCCCCACACCAGCGAGGGGATCATGGCGATCCCGGCAGCCTGCAGGAATGTCGTCAGTGTCACGAGTCGTGCAGCCCCCTCGACCACGACCAACGGCATCCGCCCGGGCTCGTCGTGCTTGTTACCCGCTCCGGACCGACGCTAGAGTGGCCGGCGAAGCGGGCCCCGGGCGCGCGCCACCCCTGGATAGTAAGGGATTCCGGGCAGTTACGAGCGGCAAAGACCCGCCCTGCCCCGCCAACTTAACGCTTCCTGACGTGTAGTTATTATGAATGAGGATGTCGACGCGACGATCGTGCGGGACTGCCTGGCGGGTGATCCGCAGGCCTTTGCCTCACTCGTCGAACGATACGAACGGCCTGTTTACAACGTTGCCTTGCGGATGCTCCGCAATCCAGAGGACGCGCGCGACATCGCCCAGACGGTTTTCATGAAAGCCTACCAGAACCTCTCGAACTATGACCCGCACCACAAGTTCTACAGCTGGATCTACCGGATGGCGATCAACGAATCGCTGAACATCCTGCGGGTGCGCGACCGCAGTGCAGGGCCCGTCGACGAGCAATTCGCCGATGAGTGCGCCGGCCCGTCGGATTTGCTGGCCGACGAGCAGACGCGTGACGTGGTCCTGGAAGCGGTGGACGAGCTCAAACCGGAATACCGGGCCGTGATCGTGCTGAGGTACTTCGTCGACCGCAACTATGAGGACATGAGCGAGATCCTCGGAATCGACGCCAAGACCGTCAAGTCGCGCCTGTACACCGCAAGACAGCTGCTGAAAGATCAGCTGGCCTTGCGCAAGCTGCTGTGACCATGGACAGGGAGCAGCTGCAGGCGCTGATTCAGGCCGATCTGGACGGCGAACTATCCGTCACCGAGCGCGCTGACCTCGCGCGCCGGCTCCTGCAGGATCCTGAGGCCCGGCGCCTGCACGACGAATTCCGGCGTACGGATCGACTCCTGCGCGACATCGGGAGCGTCGAGCCGCCGCACGGCATGCGCGAGACCATTCTCCAGGGCCATTCCAGGCCTCGGCAACACGGCTGGCCCGGGTATCGCGTGGCCGCGGTCGTGCTGGGCGGACTGCTGATCGCGGGTCTCAGTTACCTGCTGATCGACGCCGATGTCCCGCGGACGAACCTGCAGGGATCGTTTGGGGCGGGTGTGGGCCCGGACACGAGCGACGCCATTTTTCGGCAGGACCACTTGTCCATGCGAGCAGAAGGCGCCGAGGTGAACGCCTCGCTTCAGAGGCAGGGCCAGGGGCTCAGGCTGGAACTCAAGCTGTCGACGACGAATCCCAGCGAAGTCATCGCCCGAATCGACCCGGCGACGACCGCCTTCGCCGGCGACCCGGGCGACGCGCAACTGGACCCCGAGAGCGGTCTGGCCACAGTCCAGTTGGCTACCGGGAGCCAGGTCTTCGTGCTGGATTTTTCCGGAGCGGGGCCGATCCAGCTGCAGTTGCGCTCGGCCGGCCGGCTACTCGCGGAAGGCAGGCTGTCAGTCAGCAAACCCTGATCCGGCGATTCCTATTACGATGGCCCTGACGGATCATCGACCCGCCGACAGGAGGAAGAAATCCAATGCAACCGATGTGCCGGCTGACGGGCCTGTTTGCCGCACCGCTGCTGCTGATGCTGGTCGCCACGGCGACGGCGCAGGACGCAAACATCAGGCAGCCGGTCGCGGACCTCGAAAAGTTGCTCGCCGCCGAACCGTTGGTCATCACGCACGCAGAAATCAGCCGACCCAATGCCAAGGGCGATATCACCTTGCGGGCAGATATCTCCTTCGGTGGCGCACCGCCGCTGCGCGTGAAACTGCGCAAGGCGGAACCGGGCGCGAATTCTTTCAACAACGTCCCGCGGTACGACCTGGCGGCGTACGAACTGCAGAAGCTCTTCCTCGATCCTGAGGAGTACGTGGTCCCGCCCACCGCGCTGCGCATGGTGCCGCTGGCGGACTTTGCCCGGTATTCGCCCGACGTCAAGCGCACGTTCTCCAACGCCGACCAGGTGGTGGCGGTCGTGCAATACTGGCTGAGCGACATCCTGTCGATCCCGGACGTCTATGACCCCGTGCGTTTTGCCGCCGATCCGGTCTATGCACGTCACATCGGCCAGTTGAACGTGCTGACCTATCTGATCAGGCATCGCGATTCCAACCAAGGCAACTTTCTGCTCGGCAAGGCGGAGGTGGGCGCCCGGGTATTTTCGATTGATCACGGTGTGGCTTTTGCTTCGGATGAGAGTGATCGCGGCGACGTATGGAAGAACATGCGCGTCGATCGACTGCCGGGCGATACCGTCGAACGGCTGCGTCGCATCACCCCGGAGTTGCTGACGGAGCGCCTCGGGACGCTCGCGCAATGGCGTCTCGAAGGGAGCAGCTACGTATCCGTGTCGAGCGGCAAGAACCTGTCGGAACACCGCGGCGTCCGCCGCTCCGACAACGATCTGCAGATGGGGCTGACCAAGGCGGAGATCCGCGAGGTGTACAAGCTGTTGACGAAACTGCTCGCGCGCGTCGATCGCGGCGAGATCACCCTGGTGCCCGCGGCAGGCGCCTGAGTATTCATCGATGTCCACCGCACGCCTTCCGAGACCTGGAATCCTGCTGGCGATATTGATCGCCACCATTGCCTTCAGCGGTTCGTGGCCAGTGGGAGCGCAATCCACGCCGCCGGAAGGCAACGGAATCGAGCGCGTGGTCGCGTTCGCGGACGTGCATGGCGCCTATGCCGAATTGCTCGGGTTGCTGCGCGAGACCGGGATCCTCGATGCCGAGGAGCAATGGGCGGCCGGAAAGACCCACCTGGTGAGCCTGGGCGACCTGCTTGACCGCGGCGCCGATTCGCGCAAAGTCATGGATCTGCTGATGCGCCTGCAGGGCGAGGCCCAAGCGCAGGGGGGTCAGCTGCACGTCCTGCTCGGAAACCACGAGGCGATGAACATCCTGGGCGAACTGCGCTACGTCGCCGCCGGCGAATTCGCGTCCTACGTCGATCTGGAGTCGCCGGCCGAGCGCGCGGAACTGCGCAGGGACTGGGAAACGGCCCACGGCCCGGGATCCGGTGCAGCCTTCGACCAGAAGTTTCCGCCCGGATATTTCGGGCATCGCGCAGCTTTTTCACCCACGGGCAAGTATGGCCAGTGGCTGCTGACACTTCCCGTAGCGATAGTGCTGAACGACACGCTCTTCATGCACGCCGGGCCCTCGAATGTCCTGCGGGGGATGAGCCTGCAGGAAGTGAACCTGCGTTACCGTACGGCGCTCACGGATTATCTCGACCTTGCCGGGCGACTTCTGCAGGCGCAGCTGCTGCAGGCGGGTGACGAGTTTCACGCCCGACCGCAGCTAGCCAAGGACCGGCTGGCGGCTACTGCGGCTGCGCAAGCTGGCACGCCGGATGCAGGACTGTCCGACGCGATCCAGCGCTTCGATGTGGTTGCCAACAGCGCCCTGCTCTCCCCGGATGGTCCCAACTGGTATCGCGGAGCGGCGCTCTGCAACGAGGCGGCTGAAGCCGACGTGCTATTGCCGCTGTTGCAACAGTTCGGCGCCGCGAGGCTCGTAGTCGGCCATACGCCCACCCGGAACTCCCGCGCGACCACACGCTTCGACGGTCGCGTCATCAAACTCGACGCCGGCATGAACCGGGCGGTGTACAAGGGTCAGGCCGCGGCGCTCGTCCTTGACCGGTCCGGGGCGAGTGTCCGCTACGCCGGACAGGCTGATACCTCTACGCCGGAGCCTGAAGGTCTGCTCGTGGCGCCCAACGAACTCGATGATGCGAGCGTACTTGCGGCGCTGCGTGACGGCGAGGTGACCGTGGCAGGCCCGCGCCACCCGAACGAACTGGATGTTTCGGTGAGTCACGCCGGCAAGAAGATCCCGGCCGTATTTCAGGCGCTTGGCGACAGCGCCGCCCGCAAGGAAGTGGCCGCCTACCGGCTCGACCGTCAGCTTGGACTGGGTCTGGTGCCGGTCACGGTCGAACGCGAAGTGCAGGGCCAGCGGGGCGTGCTGCAGGGTCGTCCGCTCAAATGGGTTTCCCAGGCCGACGTGCAGCGCCAATCGTTGCCCGTCGGCGGATGGTGCGATGTCGGACCACAGTTCCAGCTCGTATACGCGTTCGACACCCTGATCGGCAATGAAGGCCGTGCGGCCGAATCGTTGCTGTTCGATGCGGACGACTGGTTCGTGTACGTCACGTCGCACGAGCGCGCCTTCGGCACCACCAGGGGCCTGCCCGCTTACCTCAAGGCGCGGCCGCCCACGCCGGGTACGGAAGTCCTTCGTCGCCTGCGGGCGCTCGATGAGCCGGGCTTGCAGTCAGCGCTCGGCGACCTGATCGACGCACGTGAAATCAAGGCAATCCTGCTGCGTCGGGATGCGTTGCTCGCTCTGCCTCAGGCGGCGGGGACCGCGCAGTCACCCTGATCGAGTACGGCGGAAGATCGCGCTTCAGTTCGTCCGGCGCCTGACCATGAACGTGCTGCGTGCCTCGAGACCGTCCAGATTGGCGGCGATGACGGTGATTCGCAGCTCAATGATCTCGACATGCACTGGCGCCTTGCCGACGAATGCCTGCAGCCCCTCGTTGAAATGCATCCAGTGCGGCAATCGATTGCCGTCGTCGCAGCAGGCCCGCAATTTCAGGACGTCGCCGGGTTCAGCATCGTAGAACGCTGTTGGCGAAATCGGGTGCATGAATGTCTCTCCCGGCGCATAAAGCAGGTCGGGTATCGGCTCGACTGCTTCGGGCGCGATGTTCACCACGTTTTCCTGCGACTTACGGCTGTAATTGCGCCCCATCACCGTTGCGAGCCAGATCCACACGAGCGCCAACGCGAAGGTCAGTACTGCGAACTCGTGCGAGTTCCAGCCGAGCAGATGAAGTCCCACATAGATCCCGGCCGCCTGTATCAGGTCGCCGAAGCGCCAGAAGAACGTGTCGATGGCTGTCTTGCCGTCGTATTTCGAGTCGCGGTCGACCGGCAGGAACAACGCCTGCCGCGTGGTATTCATCAATGAATAATCGAGACCGTTCTCGGCAAACTTGATCCGGCGGATCAGCGAAAAGATCGGGATGAAACCCCCGATCAGCGGCGCGAGCGCCAGCACGCCATAACCCACCGCAACGATGATCGGATGGACCAGCAGTGCACCGCGCACCCCCACGGCCTGATAGATGCGCGACACCAGGAATAGCTGGATGCCCAGGCTGATCAGCGTCACCCAGAAGTTGAAGTTCCCGTAGAACTCGGTAATCAGGGTGCCCAGGTCGAGCGCACCGCCGCTTGCGGCTACGCGCGCCACGGCATCGGCTTTCACGTAGTCGGAGAGGATGTACTCGCCGGTGGTGTTGATCCAGTTGAGCAGCACCACAAACATCGCAATCGTCAGCAGGTAGCGGTCGCGCAGCACCAGACCGATGCCGCCCAGCACGTGCGGCACGGGCCGGGAACGTTCGATCACGACCGCGCGTGATCCTTCCGGGATGGCGGCACGCGCCGGAGCAGCGATGAACAGCGTGACGCCGAGAGTCACCGTAGCGAGAATCATGAGTCCCATGGGCGACAGTGCTGCGACCGCCAGCTCCGTGATCTTGGATCCGGCCAGCGCGCCCATGTTCGCGCCCAGCATGATCACCACGAACAGGCGCTGGCCGCTCCGCACATTGAAAGAGTCCGCTGCGAAGGCCCACATCTGCGCCACGGCCATGACGCCGAAGATGCCGACCCAGATGAAGAACGGGAACGCGATGGGCACGCCGTAATGAGCGAGCACGGCGAAGAGCGGCAGTGTCACCACGAAGAACAGCGTGACGGCGCGCAGCAGTTGCGCACCCTCGAGGTGATGCCGTAGCCGGCCGTACAGTGGCACGGCAATCATCAGCACCAGCGCCATGAGCGCCACGGCGTAGGCGCGCTGCTCGGCGGAAAACTTGGCGAGCATGAAGGCTTCGCGCAGCGCCTTCATCACCTGGTAGGACGCGAGCAGCAGAAATCCGTGCAGGAAGAACAATAATGCGCTGCGGCCTTCGCCAGGCGCTACGCGCGTGACAAACGTCAGCAACCGCTCGAAGCGCGTCAGGCGAGCATGATGGGTGTTCAAGCGGTCAGCGCCCCTTCCCGCGACTGGAACGTAGCAGCCGCCAGAGCCCGATCGTGAGCACCGGCACGATCAGCAGGGCGATGAAGGCGTACGTGAGGTAGCCGTAACCCTTGGCGATCAGGTCGACGAGTCCGATGCCCGCAGCCGCGTAAACGGACACGACCATGATCCCTATTGCGAGCGCGGGGCGGAGCAGCCTCGGCATGGGCCGTGCCTTCTCCTCGTAGATCTTCGCCACCCTTTCGTTGATGGAGTGCAGCAACGCTACGCCGGTATCAACGAGCGTCAGCAGCACTGCAATCTGGAAGGCCCATTCGAACCAGGGCGCCCCAAGCTTCCCGAGGAGAAAGGCCGAGGGCAGCGACACGCTGGCGAGTTCCTCGTGATAGCCGATCATCGCAATGTAGAACAGGACCCCGGGAAGCATTCCCAGGGGCCCGGCAAGAAATCCGGCAACGAGCGTCTCGCGCGGACGCTTGAGGTAACGGATGCAGAACAGCACCGCTGGCAGTGTGGCGACGTTGTAGCCAGCGTACGTGATCCCCGCCTTGAACCAGTTGTCGCCGACCGGTTCGGTCGCCAGTGCATGTTCGATCCGGTCGCCAAAAACGACGATGCTCCAGATCACGAACACGATGTAAACGAGGTACAAGTAGCCCACCGACCAGGCGAGGAACCGCTCGATGATCGCGCTGCTGTAGAAGAGCAGGAGGCCCGTAACCGCAATCATTGCGAGCGAGCCCAGCAGCTTCGGCAGGCCGAACAGGCTGTGCGCGATCTCGCCGGCGGCCGCTCCCATCACCGCGATGATGAGCACGAGCAGGAGCAGGTACGCGATCTCGAACAGGAACCAGCCACGGCCCAGCAGCAGCTTGAAAAAGGAACGGTAGTCGTAGCTCTGGAAGCGGCGCGCCAGCTCGAAGCTGATCATCAGCACCGCGCTCCAGAAAAGCATGCTGACGAGCATGCCGAGCAGGCCTCCCCAGGGCCCTGCCGGCAGGAAAAACTCCACCAGCTCGCGCCCAGTGGCATAACCACCGGCGATGACCGCCGCTTCAAACACGAACCCAGGCAGCAGGTAGCGTCGGAACCAGTCGTTCACGATCGATTCATCCCCGGAGACTCCCCGCGGCGACTGTACGCGATTTCGCCCTCTGGCGCATACCACTGCGGCTCACCGAAACGCAGAACCTCAGGCTGCATCTCGAGCCTTCGAACAGGGTTAAACTATGGTGGCCGCAGGCGAATTTCCGGCGAAGATTAGGAATCGGCCCTGTGGAAAGGTCTCGCGAATATGGCCGACGTTTTCGTTTCTTATTCACGCAACGACAAGGCGCTCGTCGCTCCACTGGTCGCTGCCATCGAGGCGCAGGGCTGGTCAGTTTGGTGGGACGCGGAGATTGCGCCTGGCCAGGAGTTCGACCTTCGGATCGCCGCTGAACTGAAGGCCGCCGCCGCCGTCCTGGTCGTGTGGACGCCAAGTTCGGTGGAATCGCGCTGGGTGCGCGGCGAAGCGCGGGAGGGGGCTGAGCGCGGCATTCTCGTTCCCCTGCGCTTCGAAGGCGCCGACCTGCCCATCGATGTTCGCGCGCTTCATACAACCGACTTCGATGACTGGAACGAGGATCCCCAGAGCCCGCAGGGTCGAGAAATATTGAGCGCGCTTGGCGCCATCCTGGCCCGTCGGCGAGCGGACCAGCCCCGGCCAGCCGCGGCCGACTTGATTAAGTTGGCTCCGGTCAGCGGGCCTGCTCGCCTCGCCATTTGCGTCCTACCCTTCACCAACATGAGCGGCGACGCGGAGCAGGAACATTTCAGCGACGGGATCACTGAGGACATCATTACCGAACTGTCGCGTTGGCGCATGCTTGCAGTGCGGTCTCGCTCGGCCTCATTCCGGTACCGTGGTGTTGCAGTCGACATGAAGCAGGTCGCGCGCGATCTGAATGTTCGTTATGTCGTGGCCGGAAGCGTCCGCCGCATGGGCGAGCGCATCCGCATCACGGCACAGTTGATCGATACCGGAACCGGCAGCCACATCTGGGGCGAAAAATTCGACCGGGACCTGGCGGGTGTTTTTGCCGTCCAGGACCAGTTGGTCCAGACAATCGTCAGTACGCTGGTCGGTCGGGTACAGGCTTCCAATGTCGAACGAGCACGTCGAAAGCCGCCGACCAGTCTGGCAGCGTACGAGCATGTTCTAAAAGCCAATGCATTGCCTTGGGACGACCCGGATAGCGCAGCGGAGGCAACGCGTCTGCTCGAGACAGCAATCGAAATTGATCCTGGCTATGGATTCGCTCACGCTGTGCTGGCCTCCCTGCGATGGGGAAAATGGTACGAAGACCCAACCGATTCCAACGTCGCGCTGGAGGAAGCACATGCCCTGGCAAAACGGGCCGTCGAACTCGACGAGAACGAAAGCACCTGCTTTTCAATCCTGGGGCATGTGTGCCTGAGGAAGCGTTCTTTCGATCAGGCCTTGCAGTACGCCCGCCGGGCTATTGAGCTCAATCCGAGCAACCCGTGGAACCGGGCTGACATTGGGGGCATCCTGATCTATACCGGGCAAGCTGAAGAGGCTCTGGAATCGTTCAAGCACGCGCGGCAAATAGATCCATACTTCGACCAGCCCTGGTATTGGCGCTCAATCGGCCAGGCGTACATCGTCCTGCACCGGTACAAGGAAGCCCTGGACCTGTTCGTCCATTTGCCCAACCGGCGATATCGGACTCTCGCACTCATCTGTGGCTGCTACGCCAGGGTGGATGAAATCGAGCACGCCAAGGAGAGCGTGACCGAATGTCTGGCCATGAAACCTGATTTCTCGATCCAACACTACATGTCGAAGGAACCATTCAAGTTTGCAGCCGATGGCACACATCTGGCGGAGTCCCTCCAGATGGCCGGACTGCCGGACTAACGTCGGCGCTCCCCGGCATGCGCTCAGCGACGAAGAAATAATGGCCAGTACCCCATCGAACGCGTTCGACCCGGAGCCGGCATGGGTCGGCGAAGTCATGCGTTTCTGGTTTGAGGAGCTTACGGAAGACCAGTGGTTTGCGAAACGCGACGACATCGACGCGCGGGTTCGCGAGCGGTTCCTGACACTGCACGAACAGCTGGTGGAAAGCGACGGGCCGGGTGTTGCTGCATCACGCCCACTGCTCGCCGCTACCATCGTCCTCGATCAGTTTTCCCGTAATCTGTTCAGGGAAAACCAGCGAGCCTATGCAGCCGACCACATCGCGCGCCGACTAGCCCGGACCGCCATCGAGCACGGGTTCGACGCGGGCATGAAGAAGCGGGAACGGCTTTTTCTTTACCTTCCCTTCCAGCACAGCGAGGACCGCGAGGACCAGGCACGGTCACTCCAATTGTTCGAGCAACTGGGTCATGAGGAATGGACGCGCTATGCCATAGCGCACAAGGCGATCATCGATCGATTTGGCCGGTTTCCACACCGCAACGCGACGCTCAACCGAACTTCCACGGCGGACGAAATAGCACTCCTCAAAGAGCCCATGGGCTCGTTTTAATCGTGCCTGTCAGAAACTTCCGTCAGACACTGCCGAGGCAGGTCAAGGGTTCGTCCTGCGAAAGTCAGCGACGGCTGCGGTTATGGTCGATATGTTCGAAAACAGCAAGGAGTGCTCCCATGGAAACCTCGAATCCCATCCGTAACCCGGGCCGTGACAATGACGGCGGCAATGATGACGGCGATGTCGGGACGGATCCCCGCCGTACACGCGAACAGGACGAAAACGACCGGACCAAGCGTCAGAATCCGAGCCCGAATCCGCAGCCGGGCCAGGCGCCACGTACGGGCTGAAATCGAGCCATTGCTCGGTGACGGAAAAGGCCACCCCTCGGTGGCCTTTTCTTCTTCAATACCTACGTGCAGAGGTGGAGCGCGCTGACTGTCGTGAGCATCACGTCCGGTCGATACTCTCCTGAAGGATGGAGGGTTCTGTCGTGATCGAAACCGGTGGAAACAATAAAAGCAGCTCCCCCACCTGTCCTCATTGCGGGCGAACCATCAACACTTCCAGTTCTCTCATGCGCCGACCGCTGCCATCGGTTGCGCGCTTCGGACAGCGGCTAATGACTTCACCGCAGAAAGTTCGTGAGCAACGGCAATGATCAAATGGGCCATCATCTTCTTTGTGATTTCCCTGGTCGCCGGGTTCTTCGGCTTCACCGGAGTCGCCGCAGGATCCCGGTCGATCGCAAAAGTCCTTTTCTTCGTGGCCCTGACGATTTTCCTCATCGTTGTCGTCTTTGGAGTAATGCTTGGGAAACTCGTGTTCTGAACGACGGGGAGCGCCAGCTTGATGTAGCGGCGCTGCGTATAGCCTTCCTGCCGGTACTGGATCAGCCTGTCCGTGCGGGAACCACACCGGGCCCGAGCGCGCCCGTTATCAGATCGATTCCTGCAGCACGCAACATGGTAGCCAGGGGTTTCAGCTCCGTCGCGTAATTGACGGCCTGGCCCGCCCGCGTCTCAAGCGGCCGTCGCGCCTGCAT
>JALYJS010000518.1 GCA_030799345.1 Pseudomonadota bacterium
GCGCAGCAGCGCCTGGACGCGCGCGAGCACTTCCTCGAAGCGGAATGGCTTGGTCACGTAGTCGTCCGCTCCCGCATCGAGTCCGGTGACTTTTTCCTGCCAGCTGTCGCGCGCGGTGAGGATCAGCACCGGAAATGACTTCCCGGCTTTCCGCCAGGCCCGGATCGCATCCAGCCCGGAGCGGCCGGGTAGACCGAGATCGACGATGGCCACATCGATCGGATATTCGAGACCGGCGAACTCGCCCTCGATGCCGTCAGCCGCGACGTCCACGGCAAAACCGGCACCGCGGAACTGCACCGCCAGCGTGTCACGCAGGGCAGGCTCGTCCTCTAGTACGAGGAGGCGCATTGCTTACTCACCGGTCGCGGCCGGAACCCGCGTCGATCGACACCTCGAAAACCCGGCCATCCGGGTCGAGCAGCCGGATGCGATAGACGATGCGGTCGCCCTTGCGCTTTTCCTCGCCGTGTACGGCCCGGGCGCGATAGCGTTTCTCCGCCTGCGCCATGGCCTCGTCGAGGGACATCAGGCGCCCGGACGGCTTTCGGTCATCGTCTTCGCCCTCACGACCGCGATCACGGCTGCGATCGTCATCGCGATCGCGGCCGGCAGCGGACGCGATGTCGGGCGCCAACGCGCCGAGCAATACGGCGAGACACGCGGCGATTGCGAGCACAGAGCGTGGCGTCGTCATGGCTTCATTGTAATTGAACGGTAAATCCCGGGCCGCCTGCGCGGCCCGGGAACTGGCTTCAGGCTTCCACGGGCGTCACATCCACCCGGATCCGGATGCGCTCGCCCGGATCGTAGGGCAGTTGCGTGACGTACTGCCGGCCAGCGTACTCGTAGGTCACCCGGTAGCCGTCGACGCGCTCGACCCAGCTGTCCTGGTAACGCGTTTCGCAGCGCTGGTACACCCGTTCGTCCTCGTAACGGGCGTGCTGTCGGTCGCGCGACACGTTGTGACCGACTGCGCCGCCGATGATGGCCCCCGCCGCGCGCGCGACCTGCCGGCCGCGTCCGTCGCCGACCTGGTTGCCGAGCACCCCACCGATCAGGCCGCCGATCAGCGTGCCGCCGATGTGCCTGGACGAAAACGGACCATCGGAGACGTGCTCCACTTCGTCCCAGCAATCGCGCACGGGTTCGCTCACGCGCACCCGCCGGTGCTGCGGCTGCACGCCGACTACCCTGGCGTACTCGTACTCGTAGTCGCTGTTGCCGTCGTAGCGAGCGTCATAGCGGTCATCGTCCTGCTCGTCGTAACGGACGCCATCGCGATCATGGTCGGCCAGAACCGCAGCGGATACGGTCGTGAGGCCGACGGCCACGGCCGAAATCCAGAATTTACGAAACATGTCGCCCCCTCCTATTGGCACGGTGCCAATCTACGAGGCGAGCGATGAACCGGTCCTGAACGCGCGAAACGCAGAAATATCAGGGATTCTCGGCCTTTGCGGCTGTCCACAGCCGGTCGAGCAGCGTTGCGCCAGCGGTGGAAGGCAGCAACCCCAGCGCGCTCAGTTCACGTTCGACATGCTGGAATCGCCGGCTGAAGCGATCGTTGGCCCGGCGCAGGGCAGTCTCCGGATCGATGTCCAGATGCCGCGCCAGATTAACGACGGAAAACAGCAGGTCCCCCAGTTCCGCCTCCACCCGCGTGCCGTCGCTGCCGTCGGTCGCCCGATCGAGTTCGGCCAGCTCCTCGTCGATTTTCGCCCGCGGACCCGTGCTGTCCGGCCAGTCGAAACCAGCGTCCGATGCGCGTCGGCCCAGCTTGCGGGCACGTGTCAGGGCCGGCAGGGCAGCTGGAATATCCGCTAGCGCCCCGTCGCCTTGCCCCTTCTCGCGTCGCTCGATGGCCTTCATCCGCTCCCAGGCACGCGTCTGCGCCTCAGCCCCGTCCACCAGGGCGCCGGCGAACACATGGGGGTGGCGGCGCGTCAGCTTGTCGCAAATGGCGTCCACCACATCGTCAAACACGAATTCGCCGAGTTCACCAGCAAGCCGGGAATGGAAGACGACCTGAAACAGCAAGTCACCGAGTTCGTCGCGGAGCGACTCGAGGTCCCCACGCTCGATGGCGTCAGCAACCTCATAGGCTTCTTCAATCGTATGCGGCGCAATGGACGCGAAGTCCTGCTCGCGGTCCCACGGACAGCCGCCAGCCGGGTCGCGCAGCCGCGCCATGATCGACAGCAGCCGCTCAATCCCCATGAATCGGCGCCCCGCCCAGAACTTCGCGCAGAGTCAGCAGCATGCCCGCCGTCGCGCCCCAGATGTTGAAGCTGCCCCACGGCAAGTCGAGCGTTTCGACGTCGACGTCGCCGATGCGCCGCCAGCTCCGGGCATCGGTTGACGGGTCCAGCAGATGGCGCAGCGGCGCCTCGAACGTTCCCGCGACCTCGGTCGGATCGAGCACGAGTTCGAATCCCGGCCGCACCAGGCCGACGACGGGGGTAACGCGAAAGCCGCTGATGACCACGTGATCCGGCAGCACGCCGATGACTTCGACGAACTCCCGCCGCAACCCGATCTCCTCCTCCGTTTCGCGCAGCGCCGCGGCAATCGCGTCGCTGTCGCAGGCTTCCAGCCTGCCGCCAGGGAAAGAAATCTGACCGGCGTGATGCCGGAGCGCGTCGGCCCGGAGCGTCAGCAGTACCGACAGCTCGTCACCGCGATCGATGAGGGGAATCAGCACTGCCGCGCGCGTGGTTTCGTGCGGCAACAGCGACGCGAGCTGCGTCTTCGCCGCGCGCGAGTAATGGCCGACGCGCAGGTCCGACGCGTCGTGGATCCAGGCTGCCAGCCGGCGGCGCAGTTCGACGAGCAGTTGCGGCGCCGCAAGCCGGTGCAGGTCCAGGTAAACGTCAGCGACCATCGTCCGGGTCATTGCCGCCCGCGAGTCGGGCCGGATCAAGCAGGCGCGCCAGTTCCTCGCGCGGCAGGCCGGTCGCCTCCACCGCGACGTCGAGGATCGGCCGCCCGTCCGCGGCGGCCAGCTTGGCGATGGTGGCAGCCCGGTCATAGCCGATGCGCGGCGCGAGCGCTGTCAGGAGCATCGGATTGCGCGAGAGCGTTTCCGAGATGCGGTCGCCGTGGACGACGAGACCCGGCAGCACGCGCTCGGCCAGCGCCTGCGCCGAGTCCCCCAGCAGCCCGATGCTCTGCAGGAGCGCGTGGGCGATCAGCGGCAGCATGACATTCAACTGAAAATTTCCCGAGGCGCCGGCCATCGCGACCGTCACGTCGTTGCCGATGACCCGCGTCGCAGCCATCGCGACCGCTTCCGGTATCACCGGATTCACTTTCGCCGGCATGATGCTCGAACCCGGCTGCAGGGCCGGCACCGAGATCTCGCCGAGACCAGCGAGCGGACCGGAGTTCATCCAGCGCAGGTCATTGCAGATCTTGATGAGCGCAACTGCGGCGGCACGCAGCTGGCCCGAGAGTTCGACTGCGGTGTCCTGGGATGCGAGGCTCGCGAACCGGTCAGCCGCGGGCGTCAATGCAAGCCCGGTGCGCGCGGCAAGGCGCGCGATGGCAAGCGCTGCAAATCGCGGATGCGCGTTGGCGCCGGTGCCCACCGCCGTCGCCCCGAGCGCAAGCCGCAGCAAACGCGGAAAGCAATCCTCCAGTCGCGCGGCGGCATCCCGTACCTGGCTTCGCCATGCGCGCATTTCCTGCCGGATCGGGATAGGCAGCGCATCCATCAAGTGTGTGCGCCCCGTCTTGACCTGGCCGCCGGCCTGTTCGGCGCGGTCGGCGATGGCGCTCGCCAGTGCAGCGAACGCCGGCAGCAGTGCATCGCGCAGTTCGAGCGCGGCGGCGAGATGGATGGCGGTCGGGATGACATCGTTGCTGCTCTGGCAGCGATTGACATGGTCGTTCGGATGCACCGCGGTGCCGAGCCGCAGACCCACGAGGCGCGCGAGGACCTCGTTGACGTTCATGTTCGTGCTGGTGCCGGAGCCGGTCTGCATGACGCCGACGGGAAACTGCTCGGCGTGCCGGCCGGCCGCGACCTCGAGCGCCGCTTCGCCGATGGCGGAGGCAAGCGGCGCCGGCAACTCGCCGAGTTCACCGTTGGTTTCGGCCGCCGCCCATTTGATCAGGCCGATCGCCTGGATCAGCGCCCCCGGCATCCGTTCCTGGCCGATGCGGATGTTGTCCACCGCGCGCTGGGTCTGGGCGCCCCAGAGCGCCGCTGCGGCGACGGAAACGTCGCCAAGACTGTCCTTTTCGATGCGGTTCTGGTCGCTCACGGGTAACATGGGCATTCTATCATTCGTGCCCGCTTCCATGACTGATGCACGCCTGACTGCGCTGTCGCCGCTCGACGGCCGTTACGCCGAGAAGTGCGCCGACGTCCGGCAGCTTTTCAGCGAATCTGCGCTGATCGCAT
>JALYJS010000526.1 GCA_030799345.1 Pseudomonadota bacterium
GCATCCGGCGAGTCGATGGCGCGGCACTCACGGGGAGTGGCCGAGCCGCGCTGTTGCTGCCTGCGGGCTCGCAAGGTCCGGCGTTCATCGTCTTCAGAAACTTCGACGCGATCTATGCCTATAACGCCGCCGTGTCCTACGCGCTCGCGATCGCCCATCTTTCCGATCGGCTGCGCGGCGCCGGCCCGTTCCAGACTGCATGGCCGACAGACGATCCCGGCCTCTCGCGTGCCGAACGACGCGAGGTCCAGCAGCGGCTCATCGAGCGCGGCTACGATATCGGTCAGCCGGACGGGATGATCGGCCCGCGCACCCGCACCGCCATCGAGTCGTTTCAAAAGTCGGCAGGGCTGTCCGTGGACGGCCGCGCGGGGGTTCGCGTACTGCGTGGGCTGCAGACATCGGCTCCGCTGAAAGGGAACCCGGCGAGCGATTCGAAGGAACCGCCCGGCAAATGAGACCTTACGCCACGCGCATGCGCTCGACGAGGTCCAGGTCGGGGTCTTGCCCCAGCCCCGGCCCCTGCGGCACGGCAAAGTCGCCCTTCTTCGGGATGATCTGGTCACCGAACGGCGTCTGGGTGAAGTCGCAGTAGTAGCGCTCGATCGGAATCTCGCGCGCGCTCGCCGCGCACACGTGGATCGACGCCAGCAGACCGGGCCCGAAATAGGGTGAATGCGGCACCACCACCACGCCATTCGCTTCACCCAGCGCGAAAATCTTGCGCATTTCGGTAACCCCGCCGATCTTGGTAATGCTGGGCTGTGCGATGCCCACCGCTTCCACTTCGAACAGGCGCTTGAACTCCATGAAGTTCGAGATGTTCTCCCCCGCCGCGATCGGTGTCTTGCTCGTCTTGCGCAGTCGCGCAAGCCCGCCGTGATCGTCGGGCGGATAGATCGGCTCTTCGATCCACGCGAGCTTCATGTCGGACCATTCGTGCGCCACGGCGATCGCCTCGTCCACCGTCCACGGGCACGAGCAATCCACCATCAGCGGCACCTTGTCGCCGCACACGTTCTTTGCGGCGCGCACGATGTCGGTCTTGTTTTCGTGCAGCTTGATGTAGCGGTAGCCGCGATCGATCGCTTCTTTGGTCTTGCGCTCCACCACCCCGGCGTCGCCATAGCGCAGAAGGCTTGCATACGCCGGCAGCGTGGCGCGCGCGCTGCCGCCGAGCATTTTGTAGAGCGGCAGGCCCGCGCGCTTGGCGGCAATGTCCCACAGCGCAATGTCCAGACCGGAGATCGCGAACACCGTCGGTCCGCTGCGGCCCGTGTTGTAGAGGCCGCGATGCAGATCGGCCTGGATCTGCGCGATCTGCGACGGATCCCGGCCCACCACGCGCGGCGCGATGATCTGCGCGACCGCGGTGCAGGTCGATTGCCAGCCGGCGTTGGAAAAGGCCTCGCCCCAGCCGGTGACGCCTTCATCGGTTTCCACCTTGACGAGCACGGTGTGCACGTCGTTCTTGGGCTGGCCGCCCGCGTGAGGCTGGGCATCGTCGAGCTTGAGCGGCGTGCGCACGAGTATAGGTTCTACCCGGGTGATTTTCATGCGTGTTCTTTTGATGTAGGTTGTCGCGATGCGCTCTATAGTATGCGGGTTAGCTCGGAGTATCATCCAACCTACACCGCTTTGCCACGGAGGAGATCATGTCGAATACCGACGTCCGGAAGATTCGCGCCGGCCTGAAACATCCGATCATCGACGCCGACGGGCACTGGGCGGAGTTCCATCCGCACATGCGTCAGGAGTTCAAGCGGATCGGCGGGGACATCGCGGTCGAGGCGTTCGACATGGCGACGGCGCGGATTCCGAATTCGCTGAATATGAGCGTCGCCGAGCGCCGGCATCGAAGGATCGGCCAGGAAGCGTTCTGGTTCCTGCCCACGAAGAACACGCTCGACCGAGCCACCGCCATGATGCCGCGCCTGCTCTACGAGCGGCTCGACGAGATCGGGCTCGACTTCTGCGTCATCTACCCGACGTCCGCGCTCGGCTGGTACCGCCTGCCGCCGGAGAAGCATCGCCGCGCGCTGATCCGCGCCTACAACACGTTCACGGCGGACCAGTTCCGTCCCTACGCGGACCGGATCATTCCCGCCGCCATCATTCCGATGTACTCGCCGGAAGAGGCGATCGAAGAGCTGGAGTACGTGTCGAAGCAGCTCGGCCTGCGCGTGTGCATGACGGGCAGCCTGATCCGCCGTCCGGTTCCCGCGCTGGAGCAGGAGCATCCCGAAGCGGCGAAGTTCGCCGAGTGGTACGACACGATCGGCATCGACAGCATCCACGACTACGATCCGGTGTGGGCGAAGTTCCGCGAGCTCAAGATCGCGCCGAGCTTCCACCAGGGCGCGCGCTCGATCCTGCTCCGCAACTCGCCGTCCAATTTCTGCTACAACCACATCGGCCACTTCGCCTCCGCGAGTGAAGCGATGGCGAAGGCGTTGTTCTTCGGCGGCGTCACGCGGCGATTTCCCGAGTTGAACTTCGGCTTCCTCGAAGGCGGGGTGGGCTGGGCGTGCTCGCTCTACGCGGATCTCATC
>JALYJS010000529.1 GCA_030799345.1 Pseudomonadota bacterium
TGACGGGCGCTCCCGGACTCGACCTGACGGCAGTCGTGCATGCGCGGGTGTCGCCGAAGGGCGTGCTCGACAACCTGTCGCAGCAGGAGGTCGACAAGCTGCTCGACCGCGGGCAGGGCGGTCTCTATCCGCTGTTCCGTCGCTGCGCACTCGCGGTGCTGAACTCCGGCACGCTGATCGACGACGCCCGCGTCATCTTCGAGGCCTACAAGGACTTCGAACTGCGCATCGTGCGCGAGCCCTGGGGCATCAAGCTCGAGATGAGCCATGCGCCGGCTTCCGCGTTCGTCGACGGCGACATGATCCGCGGCGTCAAGGAACACCTATTCGCGGTGCTGCGTGACATCGTCTACACGCACAACGAGATCGTCGCGCGCTTCGACCTGACGGATCCCGCGAGCGTCACCAACGCGATCTTCTGCATCCTGCGCAATGCACGCGCGCTCGAGTACCGCGGCCGGCCTGACCTCGTGGTCTGCTGGGGCGGACACTCGATCCCGCGCGAGGAGTACGACTACACGAAGAAAGTCGGTTACGAACTGGGACTGCGCGGCCTCTCGGTCTGTACCGGCTGCGGCCCCGGCGCGATGAAGGGGCCGATGAAGGGCGCGACCATCGGCCACTCGAAGCAGCGCATCCGCGACGGCCGCTATGTGGGCGTCACCGAGCCCGGGATCATCGCGGCGGAACCGCCGAATCCGATCGTCAACCAGCTCGTGATCATGCCGGACATCGAAAAGCGCCTCGAGGCGTTCGTGCGCATGTGTCACGGCATCATCGTGTTTCCGGGCGGGGCCGGTACCGCGGAGGAGATCCTGTACCTGCTCGGCATCCTGCTCGATCCCGCCAATGCCAGTCAGCCGCTGCCGCTGGTATTCACGGGTCCGCGCGAAAGCGCAGGGTATTTCCGCCAGCTCGACCGCTTCATCGAATTGACGCTCGGTCCGGAGGCGCAGAAGCGCTATCGCATCATCGTCGACGATCCGCCGGAGGTCGCGCGCGAGATGCAGCGCGGCTTTGACCTCGTGCGGCGTTCGCGCCGCCGCGCCGGCGATGCCTACAACTACAACTGGCTGTTGCGCATCCCGCCGGCCTTCCAGCAGCCGTTCGTCGTGACCCACGAGACGATGGCGGGGCTCGAGCTCTCCCTCGACCAGCCGGTGCACGAGCGCGCGGCGAACCTGCGCCGTGCGTTTTCCGGCATCGTGGCCGGCAACGTGAAGGAGCACGGCATTAAGCTGATCGAGGAAAACGGCCCGTTCGAGATTCATGCCGACGCCGCTGTTGCCCGCCCGCTCGACGAATTATTGCGAGGTTTCGTCGCCGAGCGGCGCATGAAGCTGGTTGGTGAATACCGCCCGAGCTATCGCATCGTCTGATTGGCGCCGAAGCGGGTTTTCCGGCCCGCGAGCTGTGATGCAGTTCCTGTTTAAGGTCCTGCCCGCCGCGTAACTTGCGTGGCATGAAGCACGATCAGGTCGCCCTTACGTGAGCGACATAAAGCTGTCCGCCGCAGCCAACGACGGCCGCGCCGATCTGGGCGCGACCGATACGCTGCCGCGCCTGCCACGCCGCCCGGTGCCGGTGAGCCGCCATGGCACGATCTCGCGCGAACTGATGAAGTACGCCAACTACAAATCCTGGGCCGAAAAAGTCCGCGGCGCCTTCGCCACGGATCCGGACGAGCCGCCGCGAACCAATGGTTCCGGCACGCCGCGCCGCTAGCGGCGCGATGGAAAGGCTGGCGCAGCTGATCGACGAGATCGAGGACCTGGTGGCGGTGCTGCGCCACCGGCTGGGACTCTTCCCCACCGCCCGGATTTCCCGCCGCCGCTGATCGTGTGGGGCTCCGCCCCGCGCTTGAAACCCGCCGTTCGTGCCACCATGGGGGCTTCCCGACCGAAGGAGCCGCCGATGGCAGAACAAGTCCCCGAGACCCGCGCATTCCAGGCGGAAGTCAGCCGCCTGCTGCGGCTGGTCATCCATTCGATGTACAGCCATCGCGAGATCTTTCTCCGCGAGCTGGTCTCGAATGCCTCGGATGCCTGCGATCGGCTGCGTTTCGCCGCGCTGTCGGATCCGGCATTGGCCGCGGGCGCGAGCCC
Source organism: Pseudomonadota bacterium (assembly GCA_030799345.1). Classification (GTDB taxonomy): domain Bacteria; phylum Pseudomonadota; class Gammaproteobacteria; order Steroidobacterales; family Steroidobacteraceae; genus SCUD01. The sequence continues at coordinate 2,106 of JALYJS010000529.1, forward strand.
CGAGATCCGCATCGATTTCGACTCGAAAGCGCGCACGCTGACGGTCACCGATACGGGCATCGGTATGACACGCGACGAGGCGGCCGAACATCTCGGCACGATCGCAAAATCGGGTACCGCGGAGTTTTTCGCGCGCCTGACCGGCGATGCGCAGAAGGACAGCCAGCTCATCGGGCAGTTCGGCGTCGGCTTCTACTCGGCCTTCATGGTCGCGGAACGCGTCGAAGTCCATTCCCGCCACGCGGCAGCGGCGGCGGACGCTGCGGTCGTCTGGCGCTCGTCCGGCGACGGCGAATTCACGCTCGAGACGACCGAGCGGGCGGAACGCGGCACCACCGTCACGCTGCATCTCAAGGAGGATGCCGCCGAGTTCACCGATCCATTCCGTGTGCGCGCGCTGATCCGCCGCTATTCCGATCACATCGCGTTTCCGGTGCTGCTGCGCCCCGACGGCGGGAAGGGGGAGTATGACCGGGTCAACCAGGCGCAGGCACTTTGGACGCGGCCCAGGCAGGAGCTCTCGGACGCCGATTATCGCGAGTTCTACCGGCACGTCTCGCACGATGCCACCGATCCGCTGGCCTGGACCCACAACCAAGTGGAAGGACGGCGTGAGTACACGACACTTCTCTATCTGCCGGCCAGCCCGCCATTCGACCTTTACAACCGCACGGCGCCGCGCGGCCTGCGGCTGTACGTCAAGCGGGTGTTCATCCTGGACGACGCCGAGCAGTTCCTGCCCCTCTACCTGCGCTTCGTCAAGGGCGTCGTCGATGCCCCCGACCTGCCGCTCAACGTGTCGCGCGAACTGCTGCAGCAGGATCCGGAAGTGCAGGCGATCAGGAGCGCGATCACCCGCCGGGTGCTCGAACTGCTGGCGACGATCGCGAAGGACGAGCCGGACAAATACCGCGATTTCTGGGTGGCGTTCGGCAACGTGCTGAAGGAGGGGGTGATCGAAGATCCGGTCAATCGCGAGCGCATCCTGCCGCTTCTGCGCTTCGCCTCGACTGCCACCGAGGATCAGCTCTGCTCTGCCGCCGAGTACATCGCGCGCATGCCGGTGGGGCAGAAGGACATCTACTACCTGGCCGCCGACGATGCGGCAGTCGCGCGCGCAAGCCCGCAGCTTGAGGGCCTGCGGGCCCGCGGCATCGAGGTGCTGCTGCTGACGGAGCACATCGATCCCTGGCTGATTGCCCAGCTCGACGAAATCGACGGTCACCGGCTGACCGACGCAGCGGGCGGGGAACTGTCGTTCGACGGTTTGCCGGAGCCTGCGGAAGGCGCGCCGGCAGCGACCGAGATGCCGGAGCTTTGCACTCGGGTTGCTACAGCACTGGGTGAACGTGTCGCCGGCGTGCGCACCAGCCGGCGCCTTCACGGGTCGGCCTCCTGCCTGGTGCGCGATGCGCAGGACCCGGGGCCGCAGCTGCGCCGGCTGCTCGAGGCCGCCGGCCAGAAGCTGCCGCCAGCGAAGCCCTGGCTCGAGCTGAATCCCGCCCATCCACTGATCGAGCGGCTGAATTTATTGCCGGAGGGCGATGAATTCGCGTCCCTCGCCGCGCTCGTCGCCGACCAGGCGACGATCGCGGACGGCTCCGTGCCCCCCGATCCCGCCGCATTCCTGAAGCGGCTCAACGAGTGGCTGCTGAGATAAAAGGCACTGCAAAGGGGTCTTCAAAGGGGTCGCATCCCTTTGTGCGTGTTGATCAATGCGAGGGCTGCAAAACCAGGCAAGGGGATGCGACCCTTTTGAAGGGGATGCGACCCCTTTTTGGTATGGTGGGCAGATGGCCGGGAAACCTACCGATGAAGAGTTGAGAGCGCGGCTGACGGCCGAGCAGTATCACGTCACGCAGCATCAGGGCACGGAGCGCGCGTTCAGCGGCGAGCTCTACCGCAATGAGCAGGACGGCATGTACCTGTGCGTGGTCTGCGGCGAGCGCCTGTTCTCGTCCGGCGCCAAGTTTGACTCCGGTTCGGGCTGGCCCTCGTTCTGGCAGCCCGTTGTCGCCGGCAGCGTGGAGGAGCGCAGCGATCGCGCCCACGGCATGATCCGCACCGAGGTGCGCTGCGCGAACTGCAGCGCTCACCTCGGCCATGTGTTCGAAGATGGACCGCAGCCGACGGGTCAGCGATTCTGCATCAATTCCGCCGCACTCGATTTCAAGCCGGAGACCGACAAATGAATCCACTGATCCGGGGCCTGGCGGCGCTGGCGCTGATCGCATGGGCGCCCGCAATGATCGCCGATGATCCGCCGGCGCCCGCGCCCCTCCCGCCGCCCGCGACAGCGGTGCCGCAGGCAGAGACGGTGCTGGTGACCGATCTCGTCGCCGGAATCGGCGATGAGGCATTGCCGGGGCACACCGTCGTCGTGCACTACACCGGCTGGCTGTTCGATCCCGCAGCGCGGGACAAGCGTGGCAAGCAGTTCGACAGTTCGCGCGACCGCAAGCAGCCATTCTCGTTTCCACTCGGCGGGGCGCATGTCATCAAGGGCTGGGAGCAGGGCGTTCCCGGCATGAAAGTCGGCGGTCTGCGTCAGCTCGTCATTCCGCCGTCGCTCGGCTACGGCGCGCGCAATATCGCCGACGGCCTGATACCCCCGCACTCGACGCTGCTGTTCGAGATTGAGCTGCTTGCCGTCGAGACCGTGACCCTGGCTCCGCAGGCGCAATGAAGAGAATGATCTTGTCTCGATTTGCCTTGAATGCTGCGGCGCTCGCTGCGCTTGCCGTCACGGGCCATGCCACCGCCGCGACGCTGATACACGTCGGCCGCCTGATCGACGGCGTGTCCGATGCGCCGCGCGAACGCGTGACGGTCGTGGTCGACGGCAACCGCATCCGCAGCATCGAATCCGGTTTTGCGACGCCGGCCGCCGGCGATGTGGTCATCGATCTGGCAAATGCCACCGCAATGCCGGGCTTCTTCGACATGCACGTGCACCTGACCGGGGAGCATAGCCGGCGCAGCGAGCTCGACAGCGTCAAGAAGGGCGAGGCGGAGCGCGCTTTCGATTCGGTGCCGTTTGCGGAACGCACGCTGCTCGCGGGCTTTACCGCCGTGCGCAACCTCGGCGACCAGTTCAATGTCTCGATCGCGCTCCGGCGGGCGATCGACGACGGCAAGGTGACCGGTCCGCGCATTTTTACATCCGGCCGCTCGATCGGCACGCGGGGCGGCCATGCGGATGCGCGCAATTCGTTCGGGCCGTACCTGACCAGCGATGACCCGCGGCTGGATACGGTCTGCAGCGGCGCCGACGACTGTCGCGAGGCGGTGCGGCAGCGTTACCAGGACGGAGCGGATTCGATCAAGATAACGGCGACCGGGGGCGTATTGTCGATCGCGAAGTCGGGCACCGCGCCGCAGTTCACCGACGAAGAACTCGCGGCCATCGTCTCGACCGCACGCGACTACAACATGAAAGTCGCTGCCCACGCACACGGCGCCGAAGGCATGAAGCGGGCCGTGCGCGCCGGCATCGACTCGATCGAGCACGGCACGTTCATGGACGACGAGATCATGCGAATGATGAAGGAGCAGGGCACCCACTTCGTGCCGACGATTTCCGCCGGCCGCTGGGTGTTCGAACAGGCGCAGGACCCCGACTACTTCCCTGCGATCGTTCGGCCCAAGGCGCTCGAAGTCGGCCCGCAGATCCAGGAAACTTTTGCCCGGGCCTGGCAGGCTGGCGTCACGATCATGTTCGGCACGGATTGCGGCGTCTGCCCGCACGGCAGCAACGCCAAAGAGTTCGGCTACATGACGGAAGCGGGCATGCCGGTGATGGCCGCGATCCGTTCCGCGTCCATCGTTCCCGCGAGGTACCTCGGCGTCGACGACCGCCTCGGCAGCATCGAGGCCGGCAAGGTCGCGGACATCATCGCGGTGCCGGGCGATCCGCGCGACGACGTCCACGTTCTGGAACGCGTCCAGTTCGTAATGAAAGACGGCATCATCTACAAACAGTGAGCCGATGATCGCCGCCACCGATTCGCCGTACGGGCGAGGGGGACCTCCCGAGCGAGCGAATTTTCTTCTCTTCTCTTCTGAGCTTGCGAGGGATGGGTCCCCCTCGCCCAGAACGGCGAACCGCATTGCATGACATCATCGGCTC
>JALYJS010000024.1 GCA_030799345.1 Pseudomonadota bacterium
CCGACGACGCGCTGGTCGCCGCGGCCGAACTCGCCGACCGTCACATCAACGACCGGCATCTGCCGGACAAGGCGATCGACGTCGTGGACGAGGCGGGGGCTTCGCTGCGCCTCAAGCCGGCTGCGGAACGGGAGGAGGAGGTGACTGTCGCGCATATCGAAGCGGTCGTCGCCCGGATCGCGCGGATACCGCCCAAGAACGTCTCGACTTCCGACCGGGAAGTGCTGGCGAACCTGCAGCGCAACCTGAAGCTCGTGATCTACGGACAGGACGTCGCGATCGACGCTCTCGCTGCGGCGATCAAGATGTCGCGCGCCGGGCTCGGCAACGAGCGGCGTCCGGTAGGCAGCTTCCTGTTCGCCGGACCGACCGGGGTCGGCAAGACCGAGGTGACGCGCCAGCTCGCGATCGCGCTCGGCGTCGAGTTCCTGCGCTTCGACATGTCCGAGTACATGGAGCGCCATACCGTGTCGCGCCTGATCGGCGCGCCCCCCGGCTATGTGGGATTCGACCAGGGCGGACTGCTGACGGAGGCCATCGCCAAGCAGCCGCATTGCGTGCTGCTGCTGGATGAAATCGAAAAAGCGCACCCGGATGTATTCAACCTGCTGCTGCAGGTGATGGATCACGGCACGCTGACCGACAACAACGGCCGCAAGGCCGATTTCCGTCACGTCATCATTGTCATGACGACGAATGCCGGCGCCTCGGAAATGAGCCGCTCAAGCATCGGCTTCACCCAGCAGGACCATGCGCCGGACGGCATGGAAGCGGTGCGACGCATCTTCGCGCCGGAATTCCGCAATCGCCTCGATGCGATCATCCAGTTCGCGCCACTGGACGAGGCGACCATCGCGCGGGTGGTTGACAAGCTGCTACTGGAGGTCGAGGCACAGCTCGAACAGAAATCGGTCGCGCTGTCAGTGGACGATGCCGCGCGGCGCTGGATCGCCACCCGCGGCTACGACCCCAAAATGGGAGCGCGGCCGATGGCGCGGGTATTGCAGGAGCACATCAAGCGGCCGCTGGCCGAGGAGCTGCTGTTCGGCACGCTCGCGGGCGGCGGCAGCGTACTGGCGACCGTTGCGGAAAATGGCGAAAGCCTGGCGCTCGACTGTCGTCCCTCAAAAACGCCGGAGCTGCTCGGGCAGGACTAGCGCGAGAGGGGTCGCATCCCTTTCAAAGGGGTCGCATCCCCTTGTCGGCCGGCGGCCCGGATGGCGATCAAGCGAATTATCCTGTTCTTCCGAACGCGCGAGCCATCCCGTGCGGCGTCAAGCCGATAAGGGGATGCGACCCCTTTGAAAGGGATGCGACCCTTTTGGGTCTAGCGCGCGCGGTAGACGATGCGGCCCTTCGACAGGTCGTAAGGCGTCAGTTCGACGGTGACGGTGTCGCCGGTCAGGATCCGGATGTAGTGCTTGCGCATCTTGCCCGAGATGTGGGCGGTCACGATGTGGTCGTTTTGCAGTCGCACGCGAAACGTCGTGTTGGGCAGAGTCTCGACGACTTCCCCTTCCATCTGAATTGCTTCTTCCTTCGCCATTGCGACCTGCTGTAGCGGAAACCGCGCGGATTGTGACGCACGCGACCTGCCCGCGCAATTAATTGTCTGCTCCGCGCCACAGGCGGTCAGGGGCATCCACCAAAGCCGACAGTTCCGCCTCGAATCGGGGCCGTGGCAGATTGCGGCTGCCGAGGCTCGCGAGGTGCGGGCTCGGCATCTGGCAATCGATCAACGGTACGTCGAGGCGAGTGCACACGCGGACCAGCCGGGCCAGAGCGACCTTGGAGGCATCTGGCTGGCGGGTAAACATGGATTCCCCGAAGAAAACCCGGCCGATGGCGACGCCATAGAGACCGCCGACCAGACGCCCTTCGTGCCAGGTCTCGAAGGAATGCGCGAGGCCGCGTTCGTGCAACTCGACGTAAGCGCGGTGCATCTCCCGCGTGATCCAGGTGCCGGGCGCCCCATGCCGGGGCGCTGCACAGGCCTCAATGACGGACTCGAACGCCGTGTCGATGCGGGTCTCGTAGCCCCTGACGCGAATCGACCGTGCCAGGCTCCGCGACACATGGAACTCGTTTGGCCGCAACATCGCGCGCGGGTCGGGTGCCCACCACAAGATCGGCTGCTCCACGGAAAACCACGGAAAGATGCCGCGGCGGTAGGCATGAATCAGCCACTCGGGCGTGAGCGCGCCGCCGACCGCCAGCAGGCCGTTCGGTTCGTGCAGCGCGCGCGCCGTCGGCGGCAACGCTGCCGGGGGATCAGTCTTCTGCAGCCAGGTTATCCCGGACATCGTCGGAAAGCGTAGCGGGGATGGCGGCGCGTCGGAAGGGCAGGTGGCCTATCGCCGATTCGAACCACGCCCGCCGGTGCAAGCGCTCACGCCGCAGCCACTGTCCGATTGCGGACGAGAATCCGGGATCGGCAATGTCGTGCATGGACCAGACCGGTGCCGGGACGAATCCGCGCAGCAGTTTGTGCTCGCCCTGCGTGCCCGGTTCGAATCGGCTGAGCCCGGCACGGATGCAATACTCGATGCCGCGGTAGTAACAGAGCTCGAAGTGAAGGCTGTGATAGTCGCCGGACGCGCCCCAGTAGCGGCCGTACAGCGTGTCGCGTCCCTGCAGCGATACGGTGCAGGCAATGATCTCGCCTTTAAGCGTCGCCAGTTCCACGACCAGTGCGTCCGGCATCTGGCGCGCGAGAGCGTGGAAGAACTCCAGATTCAGGTACGGGGCGTTGCCATAACGCGCGAATGTCATTGCGTGCAGCCGGTACACCGTCGCGAGTGTTTCCGCGTCCAGATCCCGGCCACTCACCGTGCGGCATTCGATGCCGGCTTCCGCGACCCGGCGGCGTTCGCGCCGGACCTTCTTGCGCTTGTCCGCGGTGAAGGCCTCCAGGAAGTCGTCAAAGTTCCCGTAACCCAGGTTGTGCCAGTGAAACTGGCAGTCCAGGCGGGGCAACATGCCCTCGGCTTTCATCAGCGCGCGGTCGCGCGTATCCGGAAACAGCACGTGCAATGACGAAACGGCGAGTTCCCGGGCCAGCTCCCGTGCGCCGTCCAGCAGCGCCCGTTTCGTGGACTCAGCCGCCGCCAATAGCCGGGGGCCCGTCGCCGGCGTAAACGGAACGGCGGCGACCAGACGCGGGTAGTAGGCGAATCCCGCCCGCTGCCAGGCATCGGCCCAGGCAAAGTCGAAAACGAACTCGCCCCAGGAATGGTCTTTCAGGTAGAGCGGCATCGCCCCCGCAAGGCGCCCCGACTCGTCGTAATGCAGCAGGTGATGGGGATGCCAGCCCGTGTGGGACGTTGCGCAGCCGGAGGTCTCCAACGCCAGCAGGAACTCATGCCGCAGGAACGGCGGGGCATTGGCGTCCAGCGCATTCCAGGCGTCGGCATCGACGTCGCCGAGGGAGCGGGCGATGCGCACGCTCACCGGGCGTCAGCCCGTTGCAGCGCGCTCGAGATAACGATCGGCATCGAGCGCCGCCATACAGCCTGTGCCGGCTGACGTGACGGCCTGTCGATAGACGTGATCAGCCACATCACCTGCCGCGAAAACACCGGGCACACTGGTCGCCGTCGCGTCGCCGGCAAGCCCGGTCTTGACGATGATGTAACCGTCTTTCATCTTGAGCTGCCCCTGGAACAGTTCGGTATTCGGCGTGTGGCCGATGGCGACAAAGAGTCCCGTCACTGCGAGATCCTGCTTGACGTCGCCCCCTGTCGAGCGCAGGCGCACGCCGGTCACGCCCTGGTCATTGCCCAGGACTTCGTCGATTTCGTGATTCCAGAGCAACGACACCTTGCCTTTGTCCGCCAGCCCGTTGAGCCGGTCCTGGAGGATCGCCTCGGCGCGCAGCTTGTCGCGCCGATGGACCAGCGTAACGTGCTTGGCGATGTTCGTCAGGTAGATCGCCTCTTCGACCGCTGTATTGCCTCCGCCGACCACGGCGACGGACTGGTCGCGGTAGAAGAAGCCGTCGCAGGTCGCGCAGGCCGACACGCCGCGGCCGCGAAACGCCGTTTCGGATTCGAGTCCAAGGTAACGCGCGGAAGCGCCGGTCGCGATGATCAGCGCATCGCAAGTGTATTCACCGTCCTCGCCTGTCAGGTGGAATGGCCGGCGGGACAGATCGACTTTGACGATCTGGTCCGCAACGATCTCGACGCCGAATCGCTCGGCATGACGGCGCATGCGATCCATCAGGTCCGGGCCGAGCAGGCCTTCGACATCACCCGGCCAATTGTCGACTTCGGTCGTCGTCATCAGCTGGCCGCCTGGCTGAAGCCCCGAGAGCAGCAGCGGCTTGCGATTCGCCCGCGCCGCATAGACCGCGGCGGAATAGCCCGCGGGTCCTGAGCCGAGGATGATGAGCCGTGAGTGCCGGGGGGCCGCCATGTATAGTGATCTCCGCTGTGTTTCGCGCCGTCCGCTCGCCGGCACGCCGGGTAGCCGCGAATCCTAGGGGAGCGGATCGGGCCGCGATAGTCTTTCGATCAGCAATATCCCGATCGCGCTGCCATCGTGGATGGGTGCTTGCCGCCCGATTTGCAACGCTCTTATAATCAAACGCTTATAGCTTATTCCTGACAAGGATTCTTACCCAGTGGCCCGATCCGGAAATGCCAGCGACGCGGAGGTGAAGCTTGACCCGGTATACGCGCGGGCCATGCGCGAGGCGGCCTTCTGGCTGCTCGCGGCACTTTCGCTCGTGCTACTGATCGCGCTGTCGAGTTACGACGCCTATGACCGGAGCTTCACCTACACGGGCGAACCCGGGCAGGTGGGCAACCTGATCGGGCCGATGGGCGCAGAGATCGCGAATCTCCTGCTGATGCTGTTCGGCTGGCCCGCCTATATGTTCCCCGTCGTCATCGCCTTCAGCGCCTGGCTCGGGTTGAAACGCAAACCCGGTGAACCCGGACAGGGCCGTTCGACGATTGCGCTGCGCACCGTTGGCCTGGTCATCGTGCTCGCAACGAGTTGCGGCCTTGCGACGCTGCATTACGAAGAGGGCGCATTGCCGGCGGGCGCGGGCGGCATCCTCGGGCATCTCGTCGGCAAAGGACTCGAAGGCATTCTCGCGCTGCTGGGCGCGACGCTCGTCATGCTCGCACTGTGGTTCGCGGGCGTTCAGCTCTATTCGGGCGTCTCGTGGCCGCGGGTCATGGATTTCATCGGCCACTGGGTACTCGCCGGCGCCTCGTGGGTGCGCGGGCGCATGGCGACGTCCCGCGATCACGCGGTCGGCCGCGAATCGCGCGTCGCGCGCGAGGCCGTAGTGCGCGAGGTACAGAAAAAGGCGGCGACCCGCACACCGCCACGCATCGAAACCGCAGCGCCGCCCGTACCCGAGCGCAGCGTGCGTGTCGAAAAAGAAAAGCAGGTCCAGCTCTTTGCAAAACCCGCTGCGCGCGACCTGCCGGAACTGAAGCTGCTGGACGATCCGCCGGCGCGGGAAAAGACCTATTCGCCCGAGGCGCTCGATGCGATCTCGCGCCTGGTCGAGATCAAGCTGAAGGATTTCGGCATCGAGGTCGAGGTCGTGGCGGTACTGCCAGGCCCCGTCATTACGCGCTTCGAGCTGAAGCCGGCGCCCGGCGTCAAGGTCAGCCAGATCAGCGCACTGGCGAAGGACCTGGCGCGCGCACTGTCCGCCATCAGTGTGCGCGTCGTCGAAGTGATTCCGGGCAAGTCAGTGGTCGGACTCGAGATACCGAACGAGACCCGCGAGCTGGTCACGCTCGGCGAAATCGTGCGCTCGCGGGCCTATGACGAGCTGGCGTCGCCGCTCGCGCTTGCACTCGGCAAGGACATCGGCGGCGCACCGGTGGTGACCGATCTCGCAAAGATGCCGCACCTGCTGATTGCCGGTACCACGGGCTCCGGCAAGTCGGTCGCGATCAATGCGATGGTGCTGTCGCTGCTCTACAAGAGTTCGGCCGAGCAGGTCCGGCTGATCATGATCGACCCCAAAATGCTGGAGCTGTCGGTGTACGAGGGCATACCGCACCTGCTGGCGCCGGTCGTGACGGATATGAAGCAGGCCACCAATGCGCTGCGCTGGTGCGTCGCGGAAATGGAACGGCGTTATCACCTGATGAAGGAGCTGGGCGTCCGCAATCTCGGCGGTTTCAATCGCAAGGTCCGCGACGCCCAGCAGGCCAACACGCCGATCCCGGATCCGCTCATCGCGAAACTGCTGGCGAGCGGGAAGTACACGGGCGAAGTGCCACCGCTGCAGCCGCTGCCGTACATCGTCGTGGTGATCGACGAGCTGGCCGACCTGATGATGATCGTCGGCAAGAAGGTGGAAGAACTGATCGCGCGGCTAGCACAGAAGGCGCGCGCTTCCGGAATCCACCTGGTGCTCGCGACGCAACGCCCGTCCGTGGACGTGATCACCGGCCTGATCAAGGCCAATATCCCGTCCCGCATCGCATTCCAGGTTTCGGCCAAGGTCGATTCCCGGACGATCCTCGATCAGAACGGCGCTGAATCCCTGCTGAGCCACGGCGACATGCTGTATCTGCCTTCCGGCACCTCGACCCCCGAACGCGTGCACGGCGCCTTCGTGTCCGACCAGGAAGTGCATCGTGTCGTCGCCTCGCTGCAGGGCGGCGCCGCCCCGGCCTATATCGAAGAAGTGCTGACCGGCCCGCAAGGATCGATACCGGGCCTGCCGGACGAAGGCGCCGAAGGTGGCGACGCGGAAGCGGATGGCGAACAGGATCCGCTCTACGACGAGGCAGTGCGCATTGTCACGGAAACACGCCGCGCTTCCGTCTCCGGCGTGCAGCGGCGGCTGAAGATCGGCTACAACCGCGCAGCGCGGCTGGTGGAATCGATGGAAGCGGCCGGGCTCGTCGGTCCGCTGCAATCGAACGGCAGCCGCGAAGTGCTGGCGCCGCCGCCGCCGGAATCCTGATGCGCGCCGTCCTGCTGTCATTAATCCTTGCAGTGCCGGCGCATGCCGCGTCTGCGGACGACGCCGGGAACGCCGATGCCTTGCGTCGCGTCGAGCAGGCGTTCAATGCATTGACCAGCATGCGAGCCGAATTCCGCCAGTCGGTGACGGACTCGCACGGCAAGCGGGTCGAATCCGCCGAGGGCACCATGTCATTGGCGCGGCCGGGAAGATTCCGTTGGGATTACCGTGTGCCGGAACAAATCATCGTTTCGGATGGCGTGACCGTGTGGTTCCACGATGTTGAACTCGAACAGGTGACGATCCGCGCAGCGGCCGACACCATCGAGGGAACGCCGGCGATGCTTTTGACTGGCGAGGGCGACCTGCAGAGCGAGTTCGAGGTCAGCGACGGCGGTCAGGCCGAGGGACTCGCCTGGAGCCGGCTCCTGCCGCGCCGCGCCGACGGCGATTTCCGCGAGCTGCGGCTGGGTTTCGCGGAGGGGGAGTTGCGCCGCATGACGCTGCTCGACCGGTTGGGGCAGACGACCGAGATCGAATTCGAGCGAGTCGAGCGCAACCCGCGCCTGGATGCCTCGACCTTCCGCTTCACGCCACCGCCTGGCGTGGACGTCGTCGGCCGTGCCCCGGCCGGCTCCACTTGACCGACTCGGGGTTCAGGCGCCTCTGGATCGGGATGATTGCGGCGCTGACCGCGATCATCATCTTGGCTAGCGTCGCACCTATCCAGGTGCCGGGCGCCGAGCTCAGCGGCGACAAGTTCGGCCACTTCTTCGCCTACTTTGCACTGGCGCTCGCCGGCGCGGGAATCGTCCCGGCGGACCGCCTGTGGATTGTCATGCTGCGGTGCCTGCTGCTCGGGTTTGCCCTCGAAGTCGTGCAGGGGCTCTGGCTCGAGGCGCGCCAGGCCGACTGGCGCGACATGCTCGCAAACTCCGCGGGCGTCGCCTGCGCCTGGCTCATCGTGCGCGGGGGTCGCAGCAGCTGGGCACGCCACGTCGAGGACTGGCTGCGGCAGCGCTAGAATCGCCGGGCCATGCTGAAACAAGCCGATCTGCCGATCGATGCCAATGCCGAGGCGCGACATCGCCCGCTCGCGGCCCGCATGCGTCCGGCGAACCTGTCGGAGTTCGTCGGGCAGGAACACCTGCTCGCGCCGGGTCGGCCGCTGCATCGGCTGCTGACGGAGGGCGTAACCCACTCGATGGTGCTTTGGGGGCCACCGGGCAGCGGCAAGACCACGCTCGCGCGTCTGGCCGCCGAGGCCAGCGATGCGGAATTCATCGCGCTTTCAGCCGTGGTCGCAGGCGTCAAGGACATCCGCGCAGCGGTCGAGAGCGCGCAGGCAGAACGCGCAGCCGGCCGCGCCGCGACTGTGCTGTTTCTCGATGAAGTGCACCGGTTCAACAAGTCGCAACAGGATACGTTCCTGCCGTTCGTCGAGGACGGCACACTGGTCTTTATCGGCGCGACCACCGAGAACCCCTCGTCCGAGCTCAATTCAGCGCTGTTGTCGCG
>JALYJS010000066.1 GCA_030799345.1 Pseudomonadota bacterium
GCGCCGCCCGCGACAGCACGGTCTGGCCGTACGCAACCCCCGCGAGCGTCGCCGTGTCGAAGCAGGAAAACGGATGGAACGGATTGCGCCGGATCCCGGCGCGGGCGACCGCGGCATTCAGGAAGCCGAGATCGAACGAGGCATTGTGGCCGACCAGGATCGCGCGCGTGCAGTCCTGATCGCGTATTGCCTGCCGGACTTCCTTGAAGACCGAGCCGAGCGCGTCGTTTTCGGTCGACGCAATCCGGAGCGGATGCCAGGGATCAATGCCGTTCACCGCGAGCGACGCCGGATCCATGCGCGCGCCTTCGAACGGGCGCACGTGTTCACGAATGGTCGCGCCCCGCACCAGCCGGCCGCTGCCGTCGAGCGACAACAGCACCGCGGCAATTTCGAGCAGCGCATCCGTCGACGAGTTGAAGCCGCCGGTCTCGACGTCGACGACCACTGGCAGGAATCCGCGAAAGCGGTCGCGCATCAGGAAGGAATCGCCCATGTGGCCTCGCCGGGTGCGGACAGTTTCCATGACAGGCATTCGCCCGCTAGCAGCGGCACGATGTCGGCGTCTCCGTAAGCGTAACGCGGGGGCACGGTCCAGGGGTTGCGTGCGAGCGTGATCGTCGCATCGTTGCGCGGCAACCCGTAGAATTCGGCGCCGTGGAAGCTTGCGAAGGCTTCGAGACGCGGCAGCGCGCCTGCGCGCTCGAAGGCTTCCGCATAACACTCGAGCGCAACGGGAGCCGAAAACACGCCGGCGCAGCCGCAGGCCGATTCCTTGGCCGAACGCGCATGCGGCGCACTGTCGGTGCCCAGGAAGAATCTTGGATCGCCGGATGTCGCGGCATCCACCAGCGCTTTGCGATCGCGTTCACGCTTCAGCAGCGGCAGGCAGTACAGATGAGGCCGCAGGCCGCCGGCAAACATCGCGCCGCGGTTGAACAGGAGATGTTGCGGCGTGAGGGTCGCGGCGACGCGGGACTCCTGCGCGCGCACGTACGCGACACCCGCGGCCGTCGTCACATGCTCTAGTACGATGCGCAGGTGCGGGTGCCTCTGACGGAGCGGTGCCAACTCGCGCTCGATGAAATCGCTCTCGCGGTCGTAGGGGTCGACGTCGGCACCGGTCGATTCGCCATGCAGCTGCAGGACGACATCCCGTTCCTCCATGCGTGACAGAACTGCCCCGCAACGCGCGAGCGAGCGCACGCCGGCATCCGAGTGCGTGGTCGCGCCCGCGGGATAGCACTTGACGCCAGCCACGAATCCCGCCGCCGCGGCACGGTCGATCTCCGCCGGGTCCATCTGCTCGGTCAGGTAGAGCGTCATGAGCGGCTCGAATTTCGCCCCGGAGGGCAGCGCGGAGCGGATACGATCGCGGTAACGGGCCGCAAGTTCGACTGTGGTTACCGGCGGAATGAGGTTCGGCATGACGATTGCACGCGCAAACTGCCGCGCGCTCATGCCCAGAACAGAGACGAGATCCCGGCCGTCCCGCAGATGCAGGTGCCAGTCGTCAGGACGTGTCATCGTCAACGTTGGAATCGGGCTCGGCAAGGGAACTCAATCTTGACCCGCGGGCACCGCAGACAGGATCATATCGGGCCGGCCGCCGGCATGGGAGTAGCGTTGATGGCAGACGGCCCGCAGACCGACGACATCGATCCTCTGGAGACCACGGAGTGGCTCGAATCGATTGATTCGGTGCTGAAGACCCACGGTCCCAACCGCGCGCATTTCCTGCTCGACCGGCTGATCGATCACGCGCGCCGCTCCGGTGCCTGGCTGCCGTTCAAGGCCAACACGGCCTACGTCAACACGATTCATGTGTCGCGCGAGAAGCCCTACCCGGGCGACCGCGCGATCGAGCGGCGCATCGAAGCGCTGATCCGGTGGAATGCGGTCGCGATGGTGGTGCACACCAATCGCGTCAGCAGCGAATACGGCGGCCACATTGCAACCTACGCCTCGTCCGCGACGCTCTACGAGGTCGGCCTGCATCACTTCTGGCGCGCGCCGTCCGGGCAGCACCGCGGCGACATGGTCTTCATCCAGGGCCATTCGAGTCCGGGCATCTATGCCCGCGCCTATCTCGAAGGTCGCCTCACCGAGGAGCAGCTCCGGCATTTCCGCCAGGAAGTCGGCGGCAAGGGGCTCTCGTCATACCCGCATCCGTGGCTGATGCCGGACTTCTGGCAGTTCCCCACGGTCTCGATGGGCCTCGGGCCGTTGCAGGCGATCATGCAGGCGCGGTTCGTGCGCTACCTCGAGCATCGCGGACTCGTCGAGCCGTCGGACCAGAAGATCTGGTGTTTCCTCGGCGACGGCGAAATGGACGAACCGGAGTCGATGGGTGCGCTGACGATGCCGGTCCGCGAGAAGCTCGACAATCTCGTGTTCGTCATCAATTGCAACCTGCAGCGCCTCGACGGGCCGGTGCGCGGCAACGGCAAGATCATCCAGGAACTCGAGGCCGCATTCCTCGGCGCGGGCTGGAACGTCATCAAGGTGATCTGGGGCTATCGCTGGGACCCGCTGCTGGCGCGTGACACCCACGGGCATCTGCGCAAGCGCATGGAAGAGGCGGTCGACGGCGAGTACCAGAACTTCAAGGCCAAGGGCGGCGCGTACACGCGCGAGCATTTCTTCGGCAAGCGCCCGGAAACGCTGGAGCTCGTCGCGCACCTGTCGGACGACGAGATCGCGCTTTTGAACCGCGGCGGCCACGATGCGCAGAAGGTCTGGAATGCCTATGCGGCTGCCGTGTCGCACAAGGGCCGCCCGACCGTGATCCTCGCCAAGACCGTCAAGGGCTACGGCATGGGCAAGGCGGGCGAAGCGCTGAACGTCACGCACCAGGCGAAGAAGCTCGATGACGATGCGCTCAGGGCCTTCCGCGACCGCTTCAACATCCCCGTCACGGACGACGAAATCGCCCGGCTGCCGTTCTTCCGCCCGGCTGAAGACAGTGCGGAGATGCAATACCTGAAGGCGCATCGCAAGGCGCTCGGCGGCTCGCTGCCGGTGCGCCAGGCCAAAGCGCCGCCGCTGGTCGTGCCGCCGCTCGAGGCCTTCAAGAACCTGCTGGACGGCAGCGAAGGCCGCGAAATCTCGACAACCATGGCGTTTGTGCGGATCCTGACCCAGCTGCTGAAGGACAAGAACCTCGGCCCGCATGTTGTGCCGATCGTGCCCGACGAAGCGCGCACCTTCGGCATGGAGGGCCTGTTCCGACAGGTCGGCATCTATTCGTCGGTGGGCCAGCTGTACACGCCGCAGGACGCCGACCAGCTCATGTCCTATCGCGAGGACCGCAAGGGCCAGATCCTCGAGGAGGGCATCAACGAGGCGGGCGCATTCTGCTCGTGGATGGCGGCGGGCACCGCCTACGCCAACCACGGCATCAACATGATCCCGATGTACATCTTCTATTCTATGTTCGGTTTCCAGCGCATCGGCGATTTCGCCTGGGCGGCAGCCGACATGCAGGCGCGCGGTTTCCTGCTGGGCGCGACCGCAGGCCGGACTACGCTCGCGGGCGAGGGACTGCAGCACCAGGACGGTCACAGTCACCTGCTCGCATCCACGATCCCGAACTGCGTCGCCTACGACCCGTGCTTCGCCTACGAGCTCGCGGTGATCATGCAGGACGGACTGCGACGCATGTACGTCGAACAGGAAAGCGTTTTCTATTACATCACCTGCATGAACGAGAATTACGCGCAGCCGCCGATGCCGAAAGGCGTCGAGCAGGGGATCCTGCGTGGCATGTACCTGCTGCACATCGGCGGCCGCGGCGCGGTGCGCGTTTCGCTCATGGGCTCCGGCACGATCCTGCGCGAATCCCTTGCCGCCGCGGAGCTGCTCGAGTCGGAATTCGGCATTCCCGCGGACGTGTTCAGCGTGACGAGCTTCAACGAGCTGCGCCGCGATGCGCTCTCCTGCGAGCGCGAGTCATTGCTGAATCCGGGGCAGAAAGCGCGTC
>JALYJS010000093.1 GCA_030799345.1 Pseudomonadota bacterium
GATGATGGACGAGAACTCGCGCCAGCCCGAACCGCAGGACGCGCTCGAAGTGCTGCGCGAGGCGACCGTGGTCTCGGCGCTCGCCTCCGCCGCGCGCGCCGAAGAGCTCGGCCTGCCGCACGATGCGATCGTGATCAGCAGCAAGGTCAGCGGCGTGCAGGACCTGATCGCGATCTACCGCGCGCTCGCGACCCGCTGCGACTACCCGCTGCACCTCGGCCTGACCGAAGCCGGCATGGGCGCGAAGGGAATCGTTTCCTCCACGGCCGCGATTGCGGTTCTGCTGCAGGAAGGCATCGGCGACACGATCCGCGTCTCGCTGACCCCCGACCCCGGCGGTGATCGCCGGCAGGAAGTGCGGGTCGCGCAGGAAATTCTGCAAAGCCTCGGCTTGCGCGCCTTCGCGCCGACGGTCATCGCCTGCCCCGGTTGCGGGCGCACGACCAGCAGTTATTTCCAGGAACTCGCGCAGCGCATCCAGGAGCACGTGCGCGAGCGCATGCCGGCCTGGCGGCGTGATTTCGTGGGCGCGGAGAACATGACGGTCGCCGTCATGGGCTGTGTCGTCAACGGACCGGGCGAGAGCAAGCATGCGAATATCGGCATCAGCCTGCCGGGCACGGGCGAACGCCCGGTGGCGCCGGTCTATGAGGACGGCGAGAAGACCGTGACGCTGAAGGGCGAGCGGATCGCCGAGGAATTCCAGGCGCTGGTCGAAGGCTATGTCACGCGCCGCTTCGCGCGCAGGGAAGCCTGATGGAGACGCTGAAGGAACGCAAGTGCGTGCCCTGCGAGGGCGGCGTGCGGCCGCACGACGCGGAGTCCGCCGCGGGCATGATGAAGTTGCTGCACGCCGACTGGCGCCTGGTCGAGGACGGCAAGGCGATCCGCCGCGAACTCAAATTCCCGGATTTCTGGCGCACGATGAGTTTCGTGAATGCCCTCGCCCATGTCGCGAATGTCGAGGACCATCATCCGGACCTGGAGATCGGCTACAACTATTGCCGCATCCGCTATTCGACGCACGCGATCGGCGGCCTTTCCGACAACGATTTCATCTGCGCCGCGAAGGCGGACGCACTTGTCCAGTAGCGGCATCAACGCGGCGCATCGCCGTGTCATCTTCGCTTCGTCCCTCGGCACCGTGTTCGAGTGGTACGACTTCTATCTCTACGGCACGCTCGCCGTGTTCTTCTCGGCGCTCTTCTTCCCGCCCGGAAACGACACCGCCGCCTTCCTCGCGAGCCTTGCGACTTTCGGCGCCGGTTTCGCCGTCCGGCCACTGGGCGCGCTCGTTTTCGGCCGCATCGGCGACCTGATCGGACGCAAGTACACCTTCCTGATCACGATCGTGGTGATGGGCCTGGCGACGGCGCTGGTCGGCGTGCTGCCTACTTACGCACAGATCGGCATCTGGGCGCCGATCCTGCTGGTCACGCTGCGCCTCGCGCAGGGACTCGCGCTCGGCGGCGAATACGGCGGCGCGGCAACGTATGTCGCCGAGCATGCGCCGCAGGGCCGGCGCGGCTACTACACGAGCTGGATCCAGACCACGGCCACACTTGGCTTCTTCCTGTCACTCGCCGTCATCCTCGCCTGCCGTCTCGGGTTCGGCGAAGAGGCGTTCCGCGACTGGGGCTGGCGTGTCCCCTTCCTCCTCTCCGTGGTGCTGCTCGGCGTCTCCGTCTACATCCGGCTGAAACTGCAGGAGTCGCCGATCTTTGTCGAAATGAAAGCAGAGGGCCGGCTGTCGCGGGCGCCGCTGACCGAGAGCTTCGGCCAGTGGTCGAACGCACGTATCGTCCTGCTTGCGCTGCTGGGCGCCACGGCGGGCCAGGGCGTGGTCTGGTACACGGGCCAGTTCTATGCGCTCTTTTTCCTGCAGAGCACATTGAAACTGGAGTTCCAGACGTCCTACCTGCTGATCGCGGCCGCGCTCCTGATCGGCACGCCATTCTTCGTCATCTTCGGCCGCCTGTCGGACCGCATCGGCCGCAAGGGGATCATGGTCGCGGGCTGTCTGCTTGCCGCGCTGACCTTCATCCCGATATTCAAGGGGCTCACGCTGTCGGTGAACCCGGCGCTCGCCGAGTTCGAGCAGCGCGCATCCATCACGGTGGCGGGCGACGACTGCCGCTTCCGGATTTTCGCGAGGCCCGCGACCCCGTGCGATCAGGCACGCGATTTCCTGACCAAGGCCGGCGTCAGTTACGAGAGTCTCGCGCCGGAACCGGGCCAGGCGGTCGTCACGACGATCGCCGGCAAGCGCCTGCCCGGCTTCGATGAAACCGGCTATCGCGAGGCGCTGGCCGAGGCCGGTTATCCGGCCACGGCGGACCCCGACCGGATCAATTATCCAGTCACGCTGCTGCTGCTCACCGTGCTGATGATCTACGTGACGATGGTTTACGGGCCGATCGCGGCCTACCTCGTCGAACTGTTCCCCAGCCGGATCCGTTATTCGTCCATGAGCCTGCCGTACCACATCGGCAATGGCTGGTTCGGCGGTTTCCTGCCGTTCCTGGCCGCGGCGCTGGTCGTGGTGACGGGCAACGTTTATTACGGCCTGTGGTACCCGATCGCGATCGCCGCGATGAGCGGCATCATCGGCTTTTTCGGCCTCAGGGAAACGAAGGACGTTGACCTGCGCTCCTGAGGGACGCCGGCACTTCGCCGGATAGCCCGAGTGCGCGCTGCATGAAGATGCGCTTCAGCGGCCGCGCGGCCTGCACCAGTTCGAGGCCCGAGCGGCGCAGCCCTGAGCGCAGCTCCCCATCGCCCTGAAACAGCTTCTGGATGCCGTCGAGCAGGGCGATCACGGGCAGCGCTTCGGCTTTGCGCCAGCGCTC
Organism: Pseudomonadota bacterium; assembly: GCA_030799345.1. GTDB lineage: Bacteria > Pseudomonadota > Gammaproteobacteria > Steroidobacterales > Steroidobacteraceae > SCUD01. The sequence goes on from JALYJS010000093.1 coordinate 2,850, forward strand.
ATAGCGTCGGAGCGCCCGCCGCTCACCCGGATCGTCGCCCGCCTGTATCGCAGCGCCGGCCACGTCCACGAGCGCTGCGACATCGAGAAATGCGAGATTGATGCCCTGTCCCGCCAGCGGGTGCACCGTGTGCGCGGCATCTCCTACCAGCGCGATGCGATGCGCAGCGTACTGATTCGCCTGCAGGAGCCTGAGCGGGAACGACGCGCGCGGTGCCGTGCATTCGAGCCGGCCCAGAATGCCGGCGGAAGCCTCCGTGACGCGGCCAGAGAACGCCTCGTCGCTGCAGCCGGTGAGCTCCTGCGCGAGCGCGGGGGTCGTGGTCCAGACCAGCGACACGCGTCCGTCCGCAAGTGGCAGCAACGCCAGCGGGCCGGTGTCGAGGAAGCGTTGCCAGGCGGTCGACGCATGCGGCTTTGCCGACCGCAGGTGAGTCACGACGGCACGCTGATCGTAGCCTCGCCCACGAACGGCGATGTCCGCCTGGGTGCGCACCGCGGAATCCGAACCGTCGGCGCCGACCGCAAGCGCCGCGCGATAGTCGCGCCCATCGGCGAGCGCGATGGTCACGGCCGCCTCGCCTGCCGCCAGTCTCACGAAATCCGTCTGCAGCAGCACCACGCCCGCCTGCTGCGCGCTTGCGAGGAGCGCAGCCTGCACGGCGCGGTTCTCGACGATGTGTCCCAGCTCCGGCTCGCCGAGTTCCGCCGCGTCGAATTGGAGCGCCGCGGGGCCGGCTGGATCCGAGCGCTGATCCCAGACGACCATGCGCTCATAGGCTGCGGCACCGCGTGCCTGCACCGCGGGCCAGGCGCCGGTTCTTTCGAGCAGCCGCTGCGAAGCGCGGGACAGCGCCGAGACGCGCAGATCGAATGGATCGGCCGCGGCCGGCGGCGTGGCCGGGTGGGGTTCAACCAGGGCGATCCTGAGCGCGCGGGTCTGGGAGTCGGCCGCGAGCAGCGCGGCCGCGGCCGCACCCGCCATCGCACCGCCAATCACGATCACGTCGAAATCGCGTTTCACAATGGAAGCCCCGCTACGAGAGGAAGCCCACGGACCAGCCGCGGCTGTCGACCCGCGAGCCCCATGGTGCGGCGCGCGAACTCGTGCTTGACCGGCCGCAGCAGGTCGAACAGCAGTAGCCCGGAGCCGCGCAGCATCCGCGCCGGCGCAAATGGCAAGCCGAAACCGCGCACCAGCGAGTCGGTGAACCGCACGACGGCGTCGCGATCGGGTTTCCGCCAGGCTGCATAGCGCTCGAGCAGGTTTGTGGACCCGGGGTCACTCGCGGCGCCTGCGAGCGCCGCATCCTCCGCCAGCAGTTCCGCGAGCGCCGCGACATCGCGCAGCGCCAGGTTGAATCCCTGGCCAGCCACGGGATGGAGGCCCTGCGCCGCATTGCCCAGGATCACGGCGCGCGTCGCGGTCACGCGCTCCGAGCGCGTC
>JALYJS010000117.1 GCA_030799345.1 Pseudomonadota bacterium
GTTCGTCGCCGGCGTTCGGCGGGCTCGACAAGCCGAGCATCTGCGCCGGGATCGACGGGCCGGCGGACTCGATCTCCTTGCCGAGTTCGTCGAACAGCGCACGAACCCGCCCGAACTGCTCGCCTGCGACGACCGAGTCGCCAACTTTCAGCGTTCCGCGCTTTACCAGTACGGTGGCCACGGCGCCGCGCCCGCGCTCGACGCTCGCTTCCAGAACGACGCCGACGGCCGGCGCCTCGCGAACAGCCTTGAGTTCCAGCACCTCGGCCTGCAGCAGGATCGACTCCAGGAGCTTGTCCACACCGTCGCCGGTCTTGGCTGAGACCGGCACGAAGATGTTCTCGCCGCCCCATTCCTCGGCGATGACGGTTTCCTGGGACAGCTCGTTGCGGACCTTTTCGGGATCCGCATCGTGCTTGTCGATCTTGTTGACCGCGACCACGATCGGGACGCTGGCGGCCTTCGCATGTTGAATGGCTTCCTTGGTCTGCGGCATGACGCCGTCGTCGGCCGCAACCACGAGGACGACGATGTCCGTGACCTGTGCACCGCGCGCGCGCATCGCCGTGAATGCAGCGTGGCCCGGTGTGTCGAGGAAGGTGATGACGCCGCGCGGCGTTTCCACGTGATATGCGCCGATGTGCTGCGTGATGCCTCCGGCCTCGCCCGCCGCCACCTTCGTGCGCCGGATATAGTCGAGCAGCGACGTCTTGCCGTGGTCGACGTGGCCCATAATCGTGACGACCGGCGGCCGCGGCAGCGCCTCGTCGGACGTGTGCATGCCGGCCTGGAGAGCTTCTTCGACCTGGTCGGCCTTCAGCACCTTGGCCACGTGCCCCATTTCCTCGATGACAAGCACCGCCGTGTCCTGGTCGACCGGCTGATTGATGGTCGCGATCACGCCCATGTTGAGCATGGTCTTCATCACTTCGCTGGATTTGACCGCCATGCGCTGTGCGAGCTCGGCGACCGTGATGGTCTCGCCGACAGCAACCTCATGCTGCATCGGCTGCGTAGGCAGCTCAAAGCCGTGCTTGCGGTCGCCGCCGACCGATGCCGCACGCCGGCGCGACTCCGGGCGCGCCCGGCCCTTCTTGTGCCGCGCCGACAGGCCGCCGGCGATATGCAGCTCCTGACGTCCGTAGCGCGTGTTCTTGTCGTCCTCAACCGTCTTGCGCGCCTTCTCTTCGCGCTGGCGTCGTTCTTTCTCCGCCTGCTCGCGCGCCTTCTGCTCGGCATCGCGCCGCGTCTGCTCTTCCGCCGCACGCCGGGTATTTTCTTCGGCCGAGCGGCGCTCCGATTCCTCGCGCTCGCGCTTCTGCTGTTCCTTCTCCTCGACATCGCGCCGCAGTTTCTCCTCGACGGCAAGTCGTTCGGCGTCCTCTGCCTCGCGCTGACGATCGACTTCTTCCTGCGCCGCACGGGCCTGTTCTTCGAGCACGTCCCGCTTGATGTACGTGCGCTGGCGTCGCACCTCGACGCTGACCGTACGGGCCTTGCCCATCGGCGCAGCGACCTTGATTTCGCTCTGCGCCTTGCGGCGAAGCGTGATCTTGCGGGGCGCGCCGCCGTCCTCGGCCTTGCCATGCGCCTTGCGCAGATGCGTCAGCAATTCGTGCTTGGCGTCCTCGCTGATGCGGTCCTGGGGTCCGCTGACCGTGATGCCCGCTTCTTCGAGCTGCGCGAGCAGGCGGTCGACAGGGACCTTCAGAACCTCGGCGAATTGTTCGACCGTGACGTCGGACATCTGTACTTACTCCAGTGTCAGGCCGGGCTCGCGCTGTCGAACCAGTGCGCGCGCGCGGCCATGATGAGCTGCCCTGCACGCTCCGGATCGAGGCCCGGCACGGCCTCCAGTTCGTCAAGTGACTGCTCCGCCAGTTCATCGCGCGTCCGTATGCCGCGCGAAGCCAGTTCGTAAGCCAGTTCCTTGTCCATGCCCTCGACCGCGAGCAGATCCTCGGCCGGACCCGATTCGTCGATCTTTTCCTCGCTCGCGATGGCCTGCGTCAGCAGCACGTCCCGTGCACGATTGCGCAGCTCCTCGACCATCTCCTCGTCGAACTCCTCGATGCTCAGCAGTTCGCTCGCCGGGACATAGGCGACTTCCTCGATCGAGGAATAGCCTTCCTGCACGAGCACGTTCGACACGTCCTCGTCCACGTCGAGCAGGCGCTTGAACATTTCACGCAGCTGGCCGGTTTCCTCGTCGCTGCGCTCGGCCGCCTGCTGTTCGGACATCACATTGAGCCGCCACCCGGTCAGTTCGCTTGCGAGCCGGACATTCTGGCCGCCGCGGCCGATCGCCTGCGACAGGCGGTCCTCGGATACCGCGATATCCATCGAATGCGCGTCCTCGTCCATGACGATCGAGGTCACTTCCGCCGGCTGCATCGCGTTGACGACGAACTGCGCCGGGTTGTCCACCCAGGGAATGATGTCGACCCGCTCGCCGGCGATTTCATTGGAAACGGCCTGCACGCGCGACCCGCGCATGCCGACGCAGGCGCCGACCGGATCGATACGGGGATCGAGGCTCTTGACCGCAATCTTGGCGCGCGCGCCCGGGTCCCGCGCGGCGCCGAGGATCTGGATCAGGCCCTGCCCGACTTCAGGCACCTCGAGCTTGAACAGTTCGATCAGGAAATCCGGTGAGGTCCGCGACAGGAAAAGCTGCGGGCCGCGCGGTTCGGACCGGACTTCGCGCAACAGCGCCTTCAGGCGATCCTGCGGCCGCACCAGTTCACGGG
>JALYJS010000157.1 GCA_030799345.1 Pseudomonadota bacterium
CCATACGGTCTCTCAGATTTGGCGGGTGCATAAGGCAGGGCGAATCCTACACCCACGCTGTTATCCGGGTGTAAACGGCCGGAAAACGTGCTGTGGGTCTGCAAATTTTGCGATGGGCGCGTTACCGCACCGACATTCATCTGCATTGCGCATAAACTGAGAGTCTGAATATGTCTGACCTGCCCGGAAACAACAGCGTTCCTCAGCCAGCCGCCGAACTGCCGTTGCGGCGGCTGATCGTGCCGTTCACGCGTGCGGACAACCGCCGTGCCTGGTTCCAGCTCGCGACAACCGGCTTGCTCTTCATCGTGGGATGGAGCGCGATGGCCTTCGGCATCAGCGCGGCGTGGAATTATGGTTTCGTGTTGCTGCTCGCTTTGCCGGTAGCCGGGCTGTACGTGCGTCTTTTCATCTTCCAGCACGATTGCGGTCACGGCTCCTACTTCAGCAGTCCGCGCCTGAACGATGCCGTGGGCCGCGTACTCGGCGTCGTAACCCTGATGCCGTACTCCTACTGGCGACGCACACATGCGATTCACCATGCGACCTCCGGAAACCTGGACAAGCGTGGGACCGGAGACATCGTGACGATGAGTGTCAGCGAGTATCTGGCCGCGCCATGGTGGCGACGCCTGTCATACCGGCTCTATCGCAGCACGCCGGTGCTGCTCGGCATCGGGCCGATGTATCAGTTCGTGCTGAAGCACCGCCTGCCGCTCGACCTGCCGCGCTCATTCCGGAAAGAGTGGTCAAGCGTCTGGATCAATAACTTTGTGCTTGCCTTGGTATTCGGGGGTCTGGTGCTCGCACTCGGCTGGCAGACCTTGCTGCTGGTGCACCTGCCAATCCTGCTGGTCGCCGGCGCCGCCGGCGTGTGGCTCTTCTACGTGCAGCACCAGTTTGAGCACGCGTACTGGGCCGGAACCGAGGACTGGAAAGTCGAACGGTCGGCAATCGAAGGCAGCTCCTTCTACGACCTGCCCGCGATCCTGCGCTGGTTCAGCGGCAATATCGGCTATCACCACTTGCATCACCTGGCGAGCCGTGTGCCGAATTACCGGTTGCGTGAATGCTTCAACTCACATCCGCGGTTGCAGCGTGCGCCACGACTGACCCTCTGGACCAGTCTGCGTTCCGCGCGGCTACGTCTCTGGGATGCGGAAGCTGGGCGCCTCGTTCCATTCTCCGCGCTCGCCGGGCTGCAAAAAAACTGCTGACTTACTCGTCGCCGGTCCTGAGCGTTGCCCCCCAGCTGCCGTCATTCTCGATCCGGACATTGACCTGCCAGGGTCTGCAGCAGACTGGACAGTCTTCGACATAGTCCTGATGCGTGCCGCCGCCAGTGTCGATGTACAGTTCAATCAACTGGCCGCAGTAGGGGCATTGCAGTGTTACGCAGTTGTCCATTACGTCTATCCTTGCACGGTTACCGGCTGCTGTGCCTCTCGGTAGCCTTTGCCAGCGGGCTGCTGTTGGCCGCGGAAACCCTGGCTCAAGACCGCGAAGCGGAGTCGATGCCGGTGATCTTGTCCGCTCCACTGGAGTGGATTCGCGCGCTGCCGGTGCCGCTGGAACCGGCTTTTCCCCTGGCCGATGAAAGCGAACTATGCCACGACAAGCCGCAAGGCCCGGCCTGGATCGATCGCATGCAGGCGGCCCTGTACCGATCCATGTGCTCGACTGCGGTCAAATTCGACGGCTTTTTTGGCAGCGCCCGGTTTGACGACGAGTACCAGGCAACGCACGGAAGTCTTGCCGTTGGCGCACTGTGGGATGAGCGCGATAACTGGGATCCGAGCGTCAGGTTCAGGGTCCAGATGAAGCTGCCGCAGATGAGTGAGCGCTTCAGCGCCTTTGTCGGGAAGGTCGATGCCGATGAGTTCGTAACCGAGCAACGCGACGACTTTGACACGCTGCCAAGGCAATTCGGACGCGAGAGTGACGACGATGTGCTTTTCGGACTGGGTTACGCCCAGCCCGGTCGCCGCATCGGACGGTTCGATGCAGGCGTAGGTACCCGGCTCGATGCGCCTGCGGAGCCGTATGCCAAGGTGACCTACCGTATCGCCGTGCCCGTGCTCGAGCGCAATCTATTGCGCCTGCGCGAAACGGTCTTCTGGGAAGACAATGAACGCTTAGGCGCCACTACGCGCTTCGATCTGGAGCGGCTCATTACCGACGGTTTTCTCGCACGCTGGACCGGTTCCGCCACCTTCACCCAGGAGACGGAGGGCGTACGCTGGTTCTCGCACGTGACCCTCTTTCAGCAGCTGGGTAAGGGGCGAGCGATGTCATATCAGGTGGGAATTGCCGCAGAATCAGACCGCGAAGTCCCCGTCATCGACTACGGGTTGCGACTCATTTATCGGCGCACGATTTTTGACCGCGACTGGTTGTTCCTGGAGCTGCGTTCGAATGTGACCTGGCCGCGCGAGAGCCTTCTCGAGCGTCGCGAGCCCGTGTGGGGTGCCGGCGCTGCCGTCGAGATGATGTTCGGCGAACGCAGGAAGCGATGATCTGCAATTCCGGGACATTTGCCGAAATCCTGAAGGCTCGCGAGCGCATTGCGGGCGTCGCAATCCGCACGCCGCTCGTGCGGCTTAATGCGCCGGCAGCTGCGGCCGAGATCTGGCTGAAACTGGAGAATCTACAGCCGATCGGTTCATTCAAGATCCGCGGCGCGGCGAATGTCATGGCGCAGATGACGCCCGAGTCACTCGCAAGCGGCGTGCTGACCGCGTCCGCCGGGAACATGGCACAGGGGGTCGCGTGGTGCGCGCGCGCACGTGGCATCGCCTGCACCGTAATCGCACCCGATTCAGCGCCGAGGGCCAAGACCGATGCCGTGGAGCGCTTGGGCGGCCGCGTGATCCGGGTTCCCTTCGAACGCTGGTGGAAAACTTTCCAGGACCGCACCTATCCGGGCGTGGAGGGGACATTCATCCATGCGTTCGACGATCCGCAGGTCATGGCGGGCAACGGCACTATCGGCCTCGAGATCCTGGAAGACCTGCCCGACGTCGACGCCATCGTGATCCCATGGGGCGGCGGCGGGCTGGCCTGCGGCATTGCGAGCGCTGTTCGCGCTTTGCGTCCGGGCTGTCGCCTGTATGCGTGCGAGGTTGCGACGGCTGCGCCGCTTGCACCGGCATTCACTGCCGGTTCGCCACAAGATGTGCAGTACCGCCCGTCGTTCGTCGACGGCATCGGCAGCCGCCGCGTTTTTCCGGACATGTTCGAGCGGGCGCAGTCGTTGCTGGACAGTTCGCTCGTGGCGAGCGTCGCCGAGATTGCCGCGGCGCTGATATTGCTGGTCGAGCGGAATCGGGTGGTTGCAGAAGGCGCCGGCGCCTGTGCGGTCGCCAACGCGGTCGCGGGCAGGGCGGGTTCGGGGAAGATCGTCTGCGTCGTTTCCGGCGGGAATATCGATCTCAGCACGCTCTGCGCGGTGATAAGAGGCGAAATTAACGGGTGATAGGGACAACTAATGGCGCAAAGACACTGTCTATAGTGTCGGACCATCGATACCGCGCCGCCGGAAGCGGATATCGACAGCGGGCGTTACTGAACCATCCGGCAGGAGCGCTGGAGATGAAAAACAAGATGTTTGCAGGATTCCGGATCGCGGCGGTCACGCTGCTGCTTGCTGCCTGCTCGACCAATCCGGTAACCGGCAAGAAAGAAATAATGCTGGTCGGCGAAGGGCAGGAGATCACGATCGGTGCGCAAAACTACGCACCGATGCGCCAGTCTCAGGGCGGCGATTACGTGATGGATCCGCAGCTGATCTCCTATGTGGAGGGTGTCGGGCAGCGCCTGGCTGCAGTCAGCGATCGCAAGCTGCCGTATGAATTCACCGTGATCAACAACTCCGTGCCGAACGCCTGGGCGCTGCCCGGCGGCAAGATCGCAATCAATCGCGGTATGCTGACCGAGCTCAAGTCCGAATCCGAGCTCGCCGCCGTGCTCGGTCACGAGATCGTGCATGCGGCCGCCAGGCATTCGGCCCAGCAGATGAGCCGGGGCATGCTGCTCCAGGGCGGGCTGGTCGCTGCGCAGATCGCGTCTGCGGACAGCGAATACGGCAATCTGTATGTGCTGGGCGCAAACCTGGGCGCGCAGCTGTTGATGCAGCGCTATAGCCGTGAGGCGGAGCTGGAGTCCGACAAGTACGGCATCGAGTACATGCAGAAGGCGGGTTACGACCCCCGTGGCGCAGTCACGCTGCAGGAAACCTTCGTACGCATGAACGAGCGCAAGGACAGCGGCTGGCTGGCCGGCCTGTTCGCGAGCCACCCGCCGTCGCAGGAGCGGGTCGACGCCAATCGCAAACGCGTCGAGGGTCTGCCGCCTGGCGGCGATGCCGGGGTCGACCGCTACCGCACGGCGCTTGCGCAGACGGTGCGAGCAAAGCCCGCCTACGACGCCTACGATGAAGGCCGCAAGGCGCTCACCGACAAGCGCGCCGATGCGGCGCGGGCCAAAGCCGAGCAGGCGATCCGTCTGCTGCCTGGCGAAGCCCACTTCCACGCCTTGAAGGGCGATGCCTATCTGGTCGAGCGGAATTATCCGGCAGCTGCGCAGGCCTATACCGACGCGATTTCGCGTAACGACGCCTTTTTCTATTACCACTTGCAGCGCGGCTTGATCGCCGAGCGTCAGCGCAACGATGCGGCGGCGCGGCGTGACCTCGAGACGAGCATCAAGCTGCTGCCGACGGGACCCGCCTATTATTCCCTCGGCAATATTGCACGCCGGTCAGGCCAGCTGAATGCGGCCAAGGAGTACTATGCAGCGGCATCGGGTGCGGAGGGTGAGGTCGGCCAAGCGGCAACAGCAGCACTGATGCGCCTCGACCTGGCGGACAATCCGGAGAAGTACCTGCGCAAGCAGGCCGGTCTCGACCAGAACGGCATGCTCATCGTCGCCATCGCCAATCCAACCCGGGTCCCAGTGACGGGCCTCTCGATCGCGGTGCAGTACCTGGATGGGCAGGGCCGCAAGCGCAGCTTTCAGCGCAATCTGAGCGGGTCGTTGGCCGCCGGCCAGCAGGAACAGATTACGACTGGACTCGGGCCCTTCCAGAACCCCGGCCAGTTTCAGGTGGCGATCACCGGTGCACGCATCGCGCAATAACCAGGCATGAAAAACCGCCCGCCCCTGAACTCAGGGACGGGCGGCTGTTGGTGCGAGCGACAAATCAGGAACGCGAAACGAGGGGCTCGCCATCCCTCACCGGAATCCGGTCGCCAGGATCGTGGTCCATGCGAACCGTCCGCTCTGCGCCGTCGAGCTCGTACGTGACGTCGAAGCCGGCTGCGGTACGCTCGATGTCATAGACGGTGACGCAACCCTCCTCGGTCGTCTCCGTGAGGTTGTTCTCCTGCATCCCTTTCTGTATCTTGCTGCCGGCATAGCCGCCAGCCGCCGCACCAGCGACCGTCGCCGCCGTATTGCCGGTGCCGCTGCCGACCTGGTTGCCGAGCACGCCACCCACGACCGCGCCAATTGCCGCGCCCGCAATCCGCTTCTCATCCTTGACGGGCTCCTGCTGCAGCACGGTTTCCTCGCCGCAGACGGCACGCGGCGTACGCTTGACGTCGTACGCGGGCTCGACCGCAAGCACAGTTGCATAATCCTGCATGGGATTGAAACCGCTGTTCGCCGCAACGGCGCCGACCGCTGTTACCACGATCGCGCCGACAATCACCCCGGCCAGTACTGAATTGTTCACTTCCGCTCCTTCGCGGCCTTGACCCGCCGCTCGTTCTCATTTGTGCGTATCCACAATTAGCGGCATCGCGCGCAAAACGGTAATGCATCGCGTCGCGCATCGGAGACGTAGGAAAGGTGTACCGCTGGCTTTCCACCATTCCGACAGGGTGGACTGGGCCCCGTGATTCGTGTTTCCATCGCTTCATGGGGGATGCGACGCCGTTGGTTACCGAGCCGGGCGCAGTGCTCGTCGTGCTGCTGGTCGTGCTCGCGTGCATTTTCTGGTTCAGCGAAACGCGTGCCGGCAAGCGCCTGTTCGGCGTCGTGCCGATGCTCGTGTTCTGCTATTTCCTCCCGACCACGCTGACGACGCTCGGCGTACTGCCGGCCGACTCGCCGGTCTATGACTGGATCAAGACGTACCTGCTGCCAACGAGCCTGATGCTGCTGATCCTGTCGCTCGATCTGCCGGGCATCATCCGGCTCGGTCCGAAAGCGCTGATCATGATGCTCGCAGGCACCGCCGGCGTCGTCATCGGTGCGCCCTTGTCGCTGTGGCTGTTCTCGTCGATGGTGCCGCCCGATACGTGGCAGGGCATGACGGCACTGTCCGGGAGCTGGATCGGCGGCGGCGCAAACATGGTCGCACTCGCCGAGATGGCCGGCACGTCGGACGCGATGTTCGGAATGATGGTGATCGTGGATGTCTCGGTCGCCAACATCTGGATGGGCGTCCTCCTGTACCTGGCCGGTCAGCACCAACGCATTGACCGGTGGACCGGCGCCAATACGGCTGCGATCGAGGAACTCAAGCGCCGCGTCGGCGAATTCACCGCCAAGACCACTCGAGTGCCGTCGCTGACGGACCTCGTGCTGATCGTCGCGGTCGGATTCGCCGGGATGTGGATCGCGACGCTGGCCGGGCGCGTGCTGGGCGCGGGAAGCACTTTGTTCGACGCGACAGTGTGGAAGTTCATCATCGTGACGGCGCTTGCGGTTGCTGCATCGTTCACGCCGATCCGCAGGCTCGAGGGCGCGGGGGCTTCGCGCATCGGAACCCTGATGCTGTACCTGCTGATCGCCAGCATCGGCGCGCATGCCGATTTCACGCAGATGAAGGAGGCGCCGATTCTGGTCGCGGTTGGCGCAGTCTGGATGCTGTTCCACGTCACGATCATGATCCTGGTCGCCTGGCTGATCCGCGCTCCGGTTTTCTTCCTCGCAGTCGGATCGCAGGCCAACATCGGCGGCGCCGCCAGCGCGCCAATCGTCGCTTCCGCTTTCCATCCGAGCCTGGCGCCTGTTGGCGTGCTGCTCGCAATTCTGGGCTACGTGCTCGGAACGTACGCGGGGCTCCTCGTCATGGGCATGCTGAAGGTTGTCGCCGGGGCCTGAGGGGCGGCGGGCGCAGACGGTCTCAGCAGTCGAGCAGCCGTCTCAATCGGTGATGGCGCAAGGCGCGCCGTTGATACTCGCGCTCGTCGGGGCCGGCCTTCGCTTCGATCAGCCGCAGCAGATTCCGACGCTCGCTTCGGCTCCAGCGGCCGCGCGCGGTCAGCGCGAGCACCAATCCCGCCCAGCGTTCGAGCATCGGCCGCACACCCCTGCCGAGGCGCCTGTGTTTTGCCAGGCCCAGGCGTTTCAGCGCGGCATCCGCGGCCGCGGAACCGTTATCGCCGCCGGAAGGCGGAAAACCGCGTAACTCCCGGGTCGCCGCCGCCAGCCAATGATCCGTCTTCGGTAATCGCGACTGCTGCATGTAGTCCAGCGAATAGAAAAGGTGAAAGCGCGCCAGGCTGCGCAGCGTATCGGGCGAACTCCGGTACCCGGAACTCGCTGATCGGCGGGACGATTCGCGGGCCGCCAGTCGCCGGGCTGCCGGTGCACGCGGTCGAAAGCCAAATCGATGATAGAACCACCAGGCACCGGACTCGATGCCTTCCTCATTGCCGAGTCCGAGCTGGTAGGGATCGACGCTGAAGTCCGTGCAGCCGAACCGCTGGTGCGCAATGGCAATGAAGCGCGCGAATACATGCGCCGCCTCGGCGCCACGGAATGTTTCGAAGGTATTGAACGACAAGGCGCCGTGCCGGCCGAGCACGTCGGCCTGGATATAACCGATGGGCACGCCGTTCTTCAGGGTCAACGCCGTGTAGGCCGTCGTCAATGTGGCGCGGCGTGCCGGCAACACACCCATCATCGCAAAAGCGAGACCGTGTCCGTCTTCGACCAGGAACGCATCCCCGGCGTTGGCGAACTGGAATGCAGCCAGGTCGCGTTCACGGGTGATCATCGAAATGCGCGCCAGCCGGATGGCAGCCAGTGCATCGCGGCGACGCATCGTCCGGACCCGCTGGGGCTTGCGCCGTGCCTCGACGCGCAGGTCGGCGTATCCGGTTCGCAGCGGCGACGGCTGGAAATGCAACTGGGCGATGCCGAAACGCGCGTTTGTCCGCTCCGGGGTGTCACGTCGGGCGCGGAGCACATAGGAAAGGTCGAGGCGGTCGCCGAACGCCTCGCGGGTGAATTCGTCGCCCGGCATGGCGGCGATCAATCCGATGACGAAATCGGCGTCGGTCATTTGCGCGGGTACGAGTCGATCGAGCGGTGCGAGATCACTCGCGTGGCGGCCTGCCAGCCATTCCGCTCGCAGCGGGTCGAGCAGGGAGGGCAGCGCGGCAAGCAGCTCGCGGACGGCGTCCGTATCGTTACGGTCGAGCACCAGCGCCCCGGGCCAGTGTCGCGTGATCCAGTGCGCCGTCGGAAAATAGAAGCGGTAGGGCGTGTCGGTGCCGGCGATGCCGGAGCCAGCCAAAGCCGGGCGATGCGTCTTGAGATCCGGCCGCTGCCCGAAGTGCCGCAGCATGCGCCGAACCTGTTGGTGGACCCGTCGATCGTCCGGATAGGCGTTAAGGAAGCACAGGAACTCGTGCAGGCGCAGCACGCGGCGCGGCGTGGGCAGTCGCGAGCGCGAAAGCGTTTTCAGCAGGTCGAGTTTGCGTGCGGCAAGACCGGGAGCATGGTCTTTCGCAATGCGCCCGAACGAAGCCAGCGTGCCAGCCGCAGCGCGTCGTTTCACCGCTCGATCCTATCAGGCCGGCTGCGCTAGAGTGGCGCCCATGCAAAACACTTCGCTTCTACCGTTGTTGCTCGTTGCGGCTGCCAGCATCGCCGTGCCGGCCCGGGCGGACAATGGCATGGAC